>NZ_MJEH01000031.1 GCF_001742425.1 Bacillus solimangrovi | reverse complement strand
CTTAGCCCTATAGAATATAGAGCTAAAGCCGTTTAAATCATTTTTATTATTTCCACTGTCTACTTGACAGGGGGCAGTTCAATAAGCTTCTTCCTTCCTATTCTGTCTGCTAACGCTCCGAATAGTGGTGTTGCGACAAACAATGCAATCGCATAACTTGCAAATAATAGACCTATTTCTGACTGAGAAGCACCTAAAGATTCTGCATGAATTGGTAAAAAGGGCACAACTAATCCATACATCAGCATATCCGTAAAAATTGCAAGCATAATAACGAATACAACTATCTTTTTAGGTGTTTTCACTTGTATTCTCCTTCCCTGACAATCTCTAATATTCCATTAATATGTTCTAGTTGAAGCTCACATTGTTTATACATATTCTGAAAAATTAAATCAATTTTTTCAGGTACTTTTCCAATGTTCGCCTGCTTCTGTTCATATCCAAGTTTCATACTTTCATAAATATTTGTTATTTCTAACTTTTGCTTTTCAAGTGCAGTTATGATCTCATCTTCTGTTAAATTCTCTAAAAATGTTAGAGCTGTATAGAGGGGCGCAGGGAAAACGACTGATGAAGAGCTTAGTGAATCAACCAATAATTCGTTTAATTCACGCTCTCCATCTTCTGTAATGTTAAATATTGATTTTGTCCTTAAGCCTGTCTGCTCGACTTTTTCTAGGACAACCTTTCCTTCCTCCTGAAGTTTCTTTAATGCATGATATATTGATGCTGGCTTTACATACGCCCACATATCTGTTTGAGCAGACTGCATCATTTGTTGAATTTCATATCCTGACATAGGTCCTGCAGATTTGAGAAGTCCTAAAACCATAGTACGTGTCATTATCTCCTCCACCTTTACTATATATTTAATACTAAATATTTAGTATTAAATATATAGTAAATTAAATTCTAATTTTTGTAAATATGTTTTTTATTTCAAAAAAGAAAAAAAGTCCATGTTTACTTTACAAACATGGACTGATTATTCTCTATAAATTATAGTTTTTTTAATACGACTTTTAAAATACTTTCACATCGATTACGCTTGTCTAAATCTCTTCAATTGAAAAAATAGAACAATCATAATAAATCCATACAAAGCAATCCAACTAAACTGCAAGTAATAACTAAACGGAATATAATCGATACTATCATTTGTACTCATCATTTGTAGTGATAGATGTACAGGAGGTAATAACCAGATTAGTCCTTTTACTTGTAAGATTATAGTTTTCAACGGAACGACTATTAAGCTGGTAAGTAAGATCGTAAAAACTCCCCACCATGTATTCCTATCATTTTTCACAATATCTCTAGTAAAAATAGAAGTTAATGAAATAGCTAAAATTGAGCTACTAAAATGAGACATGACACCCATTACAACATGTATAAGACGTTGTTTCCCCGCAAACATATCAAATATAATTGGATAATAAACAGAGAGTACACTTAAGCAAAATCCAATCATAATAGCAATAATATATAGACTAATATAATATGCATTTGAACTTTTACAATGCAATTGTGTAATCACTCTTTGACCAGAATCTTCAGCATGAAAGATTGTTACTGTAAACCAACCCATAATAAAGAATAGAACGACAGATGTAAATGAATAGCTATCTAATATTGGGTTTGGCTTGTATGCATAATTAATAACAAGAAACATGATAAAGAATGTGAACGGTGGTAAGTATCGATACGTTCTTATGTAATGAAGTAATTGATATTGTAATAATCCTTTCATGATTTTAACTCCTCCCTCCTATTTATAACTAGCAAACACATTTGATTCAACAATACTTATTGGCTCCAGCCTTTTTACAATCGCTCCCCTAGAAATTGCATCTAATAAGAAACTTTCAGTAACCTTCTTATTGACGACGAGCTTTACTTCATAACCCTTATGAGGTAGCTCTTGCTTCTCTACAACTTCAATAATTTGTGGTAACTCCATTAATAAATCTACAGATGTAATTTCTAATACAATCACATTTTCTTGTATTAAACACTGTAATACTTGTTCAGATTGAATAACCTTCTGATTTTTGATTAGTAGTACTTGGTTAACTACTTGATCGATTAGTTTATTCGAATGACAAGATAAAATAATGCTTAGCCCTTGATTCTTCAATGTTTGGAGCATATCAGCTAAATCATTTTGAGCTTTCACATCTAACCCAGACAGTGGCTCATCTAAAATTAATAACGTCGTCTCTTCTAACATTGCTTGCATGACCATCACTTTTTGTCTCATACTCTTTGAACAATCGGAGAACTTAGTTTGTCGAGCATGAGACATATTAAAAATTTCAAACAGCTGTTTTAATCTTTGCTTGAGCTGCCCGCTGCTAATTCCACTGATTCTACCCATACACATTAAATATTCCTCAGTGGTAAAAGGAATTACGTCGGGTACTACTTCAGGAACATAACCGATCTTAAAATCAGAAGAACGTGTAAGCACTTCTCCACCATCAGGCTACATTAAACCAGCAATAATCTTTAAAATAGTGCTTTTCCCTGAGCCATTCTTGCCAGTTAATGCAACAACTTCGTGTTTATGTATTGAGAATGATGCATTATCAATTACCATCTTTCCTTTATATTTTTTTGAAATATCTCTTAGCTCTACGATAGCTTCCATTGGTAATTATAACCTCCATCAATTATCCTACAAATAATAGAAACAGTGTATCTACAGAAATATTATACTATTACCCATATTTTCCAACAATACTTGAGAACTCTTGATTCACGTTACCCGTTTCTGTTCTGCAATCTTTTTGCACACTTCTTACATATGATTAACAAAGGAATCTAGGTTGAAGTTGAATAAGGAGTGGTTATACATGATAAAAAGCAAAATATTAATCGTTTTTTTCATGTCATTTATTGCATTCATCATAACTGGTTGCCAATCCGATACACAGAGTAGTATTGGAGATCAATCAATCAACATCACAGACATACCAGTTGAACGACCAGACAATATTAACGTGAAAGAGTTTGATATTACAGCTGAAAAAGCACAATGGAAGATTAAAGACCAATCATTCGAAGCTTGGACGTATAATGGAACTGTACCTGGTGAGGAAATTCGAGTTCAAGAGGGAGATTGGTTAAAAGTAAACCTTATAAACAAATTAGATGATCCTGTAACTATCCATTGGCATGGCGTCGTTTTACCAAACCAAATGGATGGTGTAGCAGGAGTAACTCAAAATGCTGTCCAACCTGGTGATACATTTACTTATGAATTCCAAGCTACAGAAGCAGGGACATATTGGTACCATTCACATCAAGATAGTTATTACCAAGTAGATCGAGGATTATATGGGGCTCTAATTGTAGAATCTAAAGAAAAAACGTATGATCAAGATTACGTATTAATGATTGATGAATGGTCGATGGGAAATGAGGGCCGTCGCGGAATGATGGGTAACAATGGAACTCCTGGTGAAATGGATTCTCAGATGATCTATGATACGTTTACAATTAACGGTGAAAGTTACCCTGATATTGACCCTATTGAAGTACGCCAAGGAGAAAAAATAAGACTTCGTGTGATCAATGCAGGCTATCAAAAACAAGTTCTCTACTTAAATAATCATCAATACCAAGTAGTTGCTAATGACGGGAAGAAAGTAAATAATTCTACTCTTACTTCTGATGTTCTATTAGTTGCTCCAGGTGAACGAATTGATATTGAATTTGAGGAAAATAGCTCAAAAGATTGGTATATCGATAGTCCGAATCTTGTAGCCGAATCAGCAGACATAAAGATACCAATCAAAATCATAGATGGTGAAGGAAAAAATGAACATTCGTATAAAGATGCTGAAACACTTCAGCTAATTGACTATACGGAGCAAGGTGAGATGACAACGATCATTGACCAGAATCAACAACCTGATCTCGAATACAAGATGAAGTTAACAGCTGGAATGGCTATGATGAACAACGATATGGCTTATAAAATCAATGGCAAGACATTTCCTGATACAAGTCCAATTAAGGTGAACAAAGGCGACCTTGTCAAAGTAACTCTTTCTAACAATAGTATGTTAGATCACCCTATGCACCTTCACGGACACTACTTCCAAGTTGTATCTAGAAATGGGAAACTACTTGATAAGCCGCTCGTAAAAGACTTAATAAATATAAAACCTCATGAACAATATGAAATTTTATTTATTGCTGACAACCCTGGAGATTGGGTATTTCATTGCCATGATCTCATTCACGCTACTGGAGGTATGGTAACAGTATTAAAATATAATGGCTATGAGACACCATTTGAACTAGGTGGCGAATACCATAATGAACCTGAATAAAATATATTTACTACTAGTGGGATGCCTTTTATCCCCACTAGTTACTACATAAGTAATTTGTTGTAACGTATGTCGGTTCGTGACAACGATAGAACGGGGTGTTCAATTAATATGTATGAATTTTTTAGTCAAATCAGCAATTTCTTAAGTGCACCATTCATTAACATGTCTTATGGAGTTAAAGGAATACCCCTGTTGTCTGCTTTTATTTTAGGCATAATAGGAGCATTAGCACCTTGTCAATTTACTGGTAATCTCGGAGCGATTACGATTTATGGGAATAAATCATTACAGAAAGAAATAGTTTGGAAGGAAGTTAGTTTGTTTATTTTCGGGAAAATATTTGTATTTTCTTCACTCGGATTCGTAGTTTGGTTATTAGGAAAAGAATTTCAACAATCTCTAATAATTTTCTTTCCATGGATTCGTAAAGCAATCGGACCACTGCTAATCTTAATTGGTCTATACTTAGTTGGGTTATTTAAAATGAATTGGACAGTTAACTTCGGGAAAATACCTGATAAATTTATTAATGGGAAGTTAGGTGCCTTTTTTATGGGTGTTAGCTTTTCACTTGGCTTTTGCCCAACAATGTTTGTACTATTCTTTATTTCGCTTATGCCTATCGTGTTATCGACTCCATTTGGGGCAGTGCTACCTACTATTTTCGCCATTGGAACATCATTACCACTAATCATTGCCGTATCTCTAATTTGGTATTTTGGTATCGACGGTAAATCTATGAAAAAAAGAGGTAGAAAGTTTGGAAAAAGTGTACAATTCATTGCAGGTATTATCATGCTTTTGCTTGGAATATTAGATACTTTAACGTATTGGACTTTTTAATTTCCACTTCCACTGATGGAAACTTCTACTCAACTAAAATTGCTATGATCAGAAGACTGTTACTGTTACGATCACAACAGAATAACAAAGAAAGAATGTCTAAGAAAAAATTGACATGACTAAAAAAAGTGATTCATACCCTGAATCGCTTTTTTCAACTTAATAACTATATTTTCTTACCTGTAATGTTATATAGTAGAAAATAGTTTATGAAATTCATTTATTAAACCTACCCATTATAACCGTATTGTAAAATTCATTGTCGCTATGAATTCTATCATTTTTTAAAACACCTTCGATTTCAAAACCATACCGCTCATACAAATTAATAGCTTTTTCATTTGTCTCCAAAACATTAAGTGTCACCTTTTTAATACCATTGGAATCAGCCCAAGAAAGAGATTCTTTTAGTAAATTATTGCCGATACCATATCCCCAATATTTCTTCAATACGCACACACCAAATTCAACTTTGTGAGAAAATCGTTTCAAATCATTTCCTGCACACCTTGAAAATCCAACGATTCTGTCTTCAATTTCAGCAACCAAAAATAAGTTTTTTTCACTTTCTGTATCCGTTTCTATAATTTGTTCAAAACCAACTCCATCAATAAATGCCTCACCTTTTTCCCTATCCATATTCTCAGTCTCGCCATCAACCTGTACACGTAATTGAGACAAATCGCTTGCATCTTCTTTTATAGCGGATCTAACAATATATTTACGTCCTTTAACATTAAATAACTGTTTGTCAATTATCATAATATGCTCCATTCTTAATTAATAGTTTCATAAGGTAGCATGTTACTTTCTTCTATTATAATATTAGTTTACAAATTATCTCTAATTATAGTATAGATTTTACAACTACACCATTTTGGTTTTTTGTTTACGAATTATGTAAATGATGAATGAAATTTCTCAAACTTTTTGATTTTTCTTTTCTATTCTTAATGATAAAATCAATTTGAACTCTTTCTGATAGCTCATGATAATACAATGTATCCACTTCTCTATTATTGTTTATTAAATCTTTTGGTAAAATACTTGCACCTAATCCATTATTAACAGCATGTAGAATTGCTTCCAGTGAATCAAATTCCATAATATTAAATTGTTCTGCTGCACTTTGATTAAAATAAGTTAATGTTTGATCTCTATAAATGCAATTTGGGTCAGTATTCACAATCAGCGTTTGATTTTGTTTCTTCCCTGTCTCAATTTGAAAAGGAGAAATAAGCACCACTTTTTCAATATAACTGTACACCACTTCAAATTGTGAGTGAATGTTTGACTCATTTAAGAAAAGTCCATCAATTTCTCCGTTCGAAAGCATATCCAGTAAATTTTGTCTTGTACTCGTTTTTATCTTCAAATTAACATTATCATTCAACCTCATAAAAGATGAGAATAGCTGAGGTACCTTAACAGCAGATATTGTTTGAGTTGCACCAATTGTTAATGATTCCCTCCACTTCGTTGGATTAATTGTTGATTTTGCCTCATCTATTAAATGAATAATTTGATTCGCATAATCAAGTAACAGTTCCCCTTGAGCAGTTAATGTTACGCCCCTATTATTTCTTGTAAATAACTTAACGCCCAATTCAACCTCTAGATTTTTGATTTTTTGACTTACGTTAGGTTGTACATATCCTAATCTATCAGCAGCTTTAGAAATAGATTTTAATTCTGCAGCATGTTTAAAAATTACTAAATCGTGACTGTCCAATACACACCCCTCCATTCCTATCATTCAAATTGATACCAGTCTCATTATTCTGTATTATACGGCTCATCTCCAAGCAGATACAATATAGGAAAAATAGATTCTTAAAATAAAGGAGAAATTCACATGCACTTAAAAGATAAAGTAATCATTATAACTGGAGGCGGGACTGGAATCGGAAAGGCTACTGCTTTGAAGTTAGCAGCAGAAGGAGCAAAAGTAGTTGTTAATTACAATCGTTCAGCGAAAGAAGCAAATCACACATTGAGTGAAATAAATCAGTTAGGAGGTACAGCATTCACTTATCAAGCGAATGTAGCAATCGAAGAAGAAGTAATCGATATGGTAGCTAAGACCATTAATTCCTTTGGAAGAGTTGATTGTTTAGTGAACAATGCAAGTATAACTGCTCAAATTCCTATGAATAACCTAGAATCAGTAACTGATCAAGTGTGGGACTCACTTTTTGATGTAAACGTAAAAGGAATGTTTCATTGTGTAAAAGCTGTAGTTCCTCATATGCAGGAGCATAAATCAGGATCAATCGTTAATATTGGTAGTGTGGCAGGAATGACTGGCCTAGGATCTTCGATACCTTATGCTGCAACGAAATCTGCGATTCATACGATGACAAAATCGTTAGCAATAGCCCTAGCACCCCATATTAGAGTCAATTGCATTTCTCCTGGTGCAGTTCAAACACGCTGGTGGTCTAATAATGAAGATAAAATGTATCAACTCGCTGGAAACTTACCTCTTGAGAGAATTTCAACAGCTGATGAGATTGCCGAGGCTATTCTGTTTCAACTGTCTCAAGAATCGATTACAGGACAAGTATTTACAATCGATAATGGACAAACACTTTGATGTTATATCTTAAATAAATGATCTTAATAACCACTTTTACTTATTAGTAAGAGTGGTTATTACACAACAATTTATACAACTAATATTCATTAACCGATTCTCCATCTATCATTAATGAATGTACCTTTTATAATGAAACCCATTTTTCGATATAAGTTAAATGCTTTCGTATTATCTTTGATCACTGTCAGTTATAATCTTGTAATCTCAAGTTCTTGTGCCCAATTAAATACTTCTTCAAATAATTGAGAAGCGATCCTTGATACTGCTCAAGAACACCTAAGACAAGCTATGAAGAGTGCTGATTTTGCTTCACATCACTTCTTATTAGTTCCATAAAACGAACAATCTTACTCTCTAATTCTCATCATCATATTTCCTTTCATTAAGTACATAACGTAAAGATGCATAACTTGAAAATTCCATCGAGTTTGATACCGATGGAATTTCCAAGTTATTTTAGTTGCTTATGAAAAGCATTAATATCAAAATATTTTTCTTCTATTATATTATCTACGATTTGATTTAGTACATTTGCATTTCGAAGTTCTTGATTATCAAATTTCGAAAAGTCAGTTATCTTCACCCATGCATAATCTATTATTTCTTCCCCATCAACTGTCAATGAACCACCAGCAAGCTCACCTATAAAATGAAATAGAATTACTTGATCATCTGTACTACTTATAAAATTATAAACCCCAGTTGTATTAGTGAGCTTTACTTCAAACCCTGTTTCTTCTTTCACCTCTCTATGAGCGGCTTCAAAAATATCTTCACCTATTTCAATACGCCCGCTAGGAAAATTCCACATGTTTTTGGCTACACGTTTATTTTCCTTTATCAATAAGAATTTTCCATCTTGAATTATTGAAACACAAACGACTAATACTATCCCATTTTGAGTCATCTTTTTCTCCATTAGCAAGTTAATTTCTTTTACTATTCATGCATGTTCTTATAGCTGTTTGTATGCAAACTCCCGATATACGACAAAGTTATGTTTTTCATAAAACTGTTTTGCAACCTTGTTTTCTAGCCAATAATCTAATTCTATTAGATCTATCTCATTTTTCTTTGCAAAAAGATAGATGTAATCCATCACTCTTGTTCCAATACCTTTATTTCATTTGTTTCATTAATACTTATTTGATGGACATAGGCTGATCGATAGCCCTTCTTAAATGCATTTTCAGGGTAATCTCTAATCTCGAACCAAGCATATCCAACCGCTTCATTATCATCTTCTACGAGTAAGAAAATAAAATCTTCATTGTGCATTAACTTTTCAAAGGAATCTTTCATTTTCTCATAATTGTATGGTTTGAAATACGTTGGATACAAAGAACAATGTAAGTCATGTACAGGTTTATTTAATTTGGCTACTAATTCAAAGTCCTTCGTTCGATTGATTTCAATATTACCCCTCCAACTGAGTTTTTGTAATTATATATCAACAAAACTCAATTGTCTATGATTCTATTTGTCAGTAATTCTATCTAACCAATGATTAATGTTAACGTCGAACAATAGCCTTTGCTCAATTTGCAAATTATGTCCAGCTCCTTCAACTATTGCAAACGTTGCCTTTGGATAATGATCAATTAACTGAAGTGCATCTTTGTATCCAACGACTGAATCCTGTTTTCCAAGCAGAAAAACACTTGGCTTTTCAAAGCTTACTTGATCAATATCGTATGTAAAACCATATTGATCTAATATCTTAGACAGAAATTGCTCATCTGCTATGTTACACCCTACTAATATCTCTTTTTTATAACGTTCCCACGTATGTTGATTGAGCACAACTACGTTTGAACTAAAATCTTCTCTAACATCCTTTTCTAATTGATTAAAAAACGTCTCATCTTTCGAAACGATTGTATGAGCAGGAAGTTTCCTTTTACTCTGCTCTGGAATTATCATTGGACATATAAATGCAGCTCCTGCAACGTTTCCCCTTCTTTTTGCAATGAGACCACGAGCTACATAACCTCCATAAGATTCACCGACAACTAAATAGGATTGATTAGGTATAACGGTATCAATAAACTTCATCACAACTTCTAACATATCATCTGTACTATGTACTTCTTCATAATCTTTGGTTTTACCCATGCCTGGAAGATCAATATATATTCGCTTAAAACCTTCTTCTCTTTCGGAAAAGACGGGCTCCATGCAGCCCTTCATTAATCTCATATCTACAGTAAAGCCGTGAATCATTATAATTGGCATTCCAGAACCATACACTTCATAATTTACTTTCACATTATTAACTACGATATATGACATCACCTAGTCTCCTTCATTCAAAATTAATCCCTTGAATTTTAAAAGAATCAGTTCATTTACTATATTTAGAAAGATTTCAGAGTAAACTCCATTATTTACTATCCGATTTAACTGTTCATATCACTTCTTTTTCATCCCATACTCTAATGCAAACCAATCTGCAAACTTTTCTCTTTGTGCATATGATTTATGTTTTATATCATGTGAGATATTTTCTACATGATGACCTATCTCATGAATCAGCACATCCTTTAAATATAGTGAACGTAATGAATGAATATCAAATTGCAAGTTCCAACCTTTCCCCTCCTTATACCAAATCGCACCATGTCTTTCATACTCTAGACTAATAGATGGTTTGGGCTTTTTATCATATTGGATACATTTTGATTCTGGAAAAGGATGTAAAAAGATTGTTTTATAATAGTCATGGTATGTACCAAACCGTACATTACTATAATTTTTCTGTTTTTCTGAACCGCTACAGAGGTAAATTGCTCTTAAATTCATCAAAAATTCTGAGGGGATTTTATGAAGTACTTTTCGAATATCATCTTCATTAATTGGATGTATTAAACCATTCTTAGCTTTATACGTTTTAATTAATAACTTATCATTTATACTGGGTAACTTGTGATTCTCCTTCACAATTTTGCGGATTTCTGAACTATAAGGGGAGTATTGGGTTAAGTTTGTATATTTCGTTTGGCTCCATGAACCATTCCTCAATCCAGTTGCAAACCCTCGAATCTTACGCATATCCTCACCTCTGTTCGTACTTAAAATTAAACATTACGTTTGTATTTTTTCTCACCAACTGACAGGTAGTATAAAGTGAAACTTCCATCAGTAAAGGTATTCCTTCATCCTCCACTGATGCTTAGTTGAACCAATCAGGTAATTACTGACGACAATTATCTCGTCCTAGTTCTTTTATAGATTAATAAAAACCACCAATGGCACAGTTATTAGGAAGCTAATAATGAGAATAATCCATAATAATGACCTTAGAGGGTCATTCAACCCCATTACATCTTGCCAGTTTGCTTTCGTTGTATTGTCATCGTTTTGATATCTTTTAACTTGTATGTAAAGGTATGCATTTACGATCACTGAAATTATTAGACTCGTAGCCAACACAATATCCATTGAATTAAGAAATTGAATACATTGAGTTATATTATTCATCTTATCCTCCTATATTTTATTAACTTTAACATATTTGTATATTCTGGTTGTTATTATAATCAAATTTACTTCATTATTGTATATTTTTACAAATTATTAAAAGTCTAAATACGTTCAACTTTGAGGATTTACTTTAATCGTCAACAGTTACCTTATACTAGAAACTGTTCATGCTTTCAAATATATTATTTAATGTTGTTCACACCAAAAATTAACTTCATATAAAACACACCTAAACTACATACGAACTCCTCATAACACATATATGATAGATGGTGAATGATATCCATACATTGAAATATAGGGGAGTTCAATATGAAAGACCGTAAGAAACTTATTGCAACAGCATCACTGTCAGCATTACTACTTAGAGGAGATCTGACTTCTCTTCAATCAGAAGTATATGCAGCAACTCCACTAGTTGAAATCTCAATGCCACAGCACGCTTCTATTGTAAAAGCAAAAACGATACGTGAATTCAACAATATCCAGTACAAAGACTATATATTCGAAAATTATGGATTTTATTTCTATAGCCATGATAATAAAGACGGAACAACAACCTACACTGAACTGACTTCAGGTAATACTATTGTAGTAAATACAGACGTTTATAATAAATATGAACAAAAAGGCTTACAGGAAGCTCTTTTCAAAATAGAAAATGCTACTGGATCTGACGAAGAACTTTCACAAGCTTCTCAAATTGTTGCTTCAATCATACATGAAGATCCATGGAGTTTTATGTATAGTCATGTAAAAACCTATAATATTGATACTAGAGGAAAAACCTTCGAACAAGTATATAATGAACTTAAAAATGTCAAAGACAATGACGAACAAAGTAATGAAGAATTGAAAAAAGAAGCAGTTAGTAATGGTGCACTTGTACACCTTCGAGAAGAAACAAAAGAACTGCCTTATGATGAAAACTGGTTAATCGAGAAAAAAGATTGGATAAATGATATACCAGAATATCAATCGAAGATAATAAAGCGAGTTTCTAAGTATATATAGTTCAAAAGCTATTCCTCATGTGTAGCTTCTCTACATTTAATTTGTAAAAAGCCAAAAATAAAGGGTTGAAACACATTAGTTATGACTAATATGTTTCAACCCTTTTATTTTTTTTAAACAAACCTCCTTTATATTTTTTTGCTCTTGCTAATACACCTCATTTCTTCTCTTCTGTTGGTGTATGAATAACGTTAATAATCATTAAATTTTATAACAATGAACTTGACAGTAAGAATTGCCAGAATTGTATCTATTTATTACCTAATAACAGGTCTAGGATTTTTATTTTCAAGTGACTATTCTTTAAAAATGGTAGCCCCTACAGGTTCTGATCCCGTTTTAATTAATCTATCGGGCATGGTACACTTCTTTATAGGCATGACCATTCTTGTACACCATTTTAAGTGGAAGAAACCTCTTCAAATTGCAGTTTCATTGTCAGGTTCTCCTCAACAGTAATTTTATTAAACCCATACTGATTAAATAGCTGAATGGCGTATTCAATAATGATTTCTTTTTTACTTATCTTCATCATGTTTTATAAAAATTAGAAAGCTAAAATGCTTAATAACTCCTTTTATTCCCCTTTTTCACAATTTCCCAGTCGCTCTCTACATTTTTCCTGACCCTCTGTAGAAGTTTATAAATGTCATCTTTTTCATCTTCAGAAAATCCAGATAAGGCTACTTTATTTGAGTGTTCATCCTCTCTATTCAGAAATGGATAGATTTCCTCTCCTTTTTTGGTTGGATATAATCGTTTTATTTTTTTATTTTCTAGATCATTTTTCTTTTCTATGAGTCCTTGTTCTTCTAGCTTTTTAATAGCACGAGATGCTGTCGTACGGTCAACTTTAATCATTTCCGCTAATTTATCTGGAATAATGCCATGATTTTCACAAATACGAACAAGATACAAATATTGTCCTTTTGATAAACCTAATTCCTTAAACTCAATATTGCTAATAGAATCAAGACAACGAGCAATGACACCTATCTCACGTAGAAATTCTTTCATTGTATTAACCCCTTACATATTGTTGCATTTACAACAAAATAATCGTATAATCTCATTATACATTAATTATTGCTTATCTGAACAAATAAAGCTAGAGAGGTATGAATATAATGGAAGCAAAAAAAATCACAACTGAAACCGAATTGCAGAAAGCACTTCAAATTAGAGAAGAAGTTTTTGTTAACGAACAAGGTGTTCCATTAGAAGATGAATATGATAAGTTTGATGACCTTAATGCCCCAGCAGAGCATGTTATCGTTTATCACAATAGTTCTCCTGTAGGTACAGGAAGGATACGTTATGTAGAAGGCGTAGGTAAACTAGAAAGAATTTGCATCTTGAAACCATATCGTAGTATGGGAATTGGGAAAGTAATTATTAACGCACTAGAAGAGATAGCAAAAGAAAAAGAGATTCCTCGAGTGAAACTGCATGGTCAAACTCAAGCAGAAGGTTTTTATCATAAACTTGGATTCGAAACTTCCTCTGAGGAATTCATGGAAGATGGCATTCCTCATGTTCTTATGGTGAAAGAATTAACTAATAAAAAACACTGAAATTAGATTAAGCAAAAAACAATCCTTTCTTAACATAGAAGGGATTGTTTTTTTGCAAATGTTCATTCGTTTACAGTCGTTCCTGCCATTCGTTTAGGAAAGCTCACACTCTTAAGATTAGTTCCCACTACACCTAAAATAATCATTACTGTTCCAATTAGATGGTACATGTATACAGCTTCATGTAAAATAAATGCTCCTGCCAATATGCTTACAATTGTTGAAAGGTTCATGAAAACGACAGACTGAGAAGCTTTCATTCTCGTTACCATGTAGTTACTTAAGAAAGATGTGACGACAGAAGATAAAATACCTAAATATAAGATAGACGTAACAAAGTTAACATTCGTTAACACTGAAAAATCTGCTTTTTCTGGTGAAATGAATAACATCACACTAAACATTATCATTCCACTTCCCATCATTGCATATGTCAGCTCCAAAGGTGAAAATTGCTTAGAGAATTTCCGTGCAAGAACTGTATATACTGCCATTGATATAACGGATAGAACGATTAGAACGATGCCAATCACATTCGCCTCTCCATCAATACCCTTCATTATTGTAATGTAAGCAACACCAGACACTGAAAGTAAAATAGAAAATTTCTGTAATGTAGTTGTACTTTCTTTTAAAAACATTGCAGCAAAAAACATCACAAAAATCGGCACAAGCGCAGTAATAATACCTGCCTCACTAGAAGATGCATATTTCATCCCATATGTTTGAAACGAAAAGGCTAACACCGGTTGAACGATTGAAAATAATATAAGTGGCAAAACTGGTTTACCTCTGAAATCAACTTTAATCACTTTAAATAAAACAAGCACACTCATAGCTATAAACGCAATCGTGAAACGATAAGATAGTATTGATAATGCTGAAGCCTCACTAACAATATTCTTTAAAAATAAATAACTAAATCCGACGATAATCGAACTTATTATCCCTGCTAATACAGGTAACATTGTAGTTTGTTTCATTTTAATTCCCCCAAGTAGGTAACTTATATTTAAAGCTTACTTTTAAAATGAAACAAACACATCAACGCATGGAATGAACACGGACTACAACTTTAGTCTGAGAAATACAGATAGTTGAAATGTGGAAAGAAATAAATAAAGTAAAACTTTCATTCACATTAAGTACATATTCCAAAAATCCAGATGTAACATTTTCCATTTTATAACGTCTATTTTTTTAGGGGAGGGGATGGAATTGAGAAAAAACCTTATCATACGAACAACAATAATTATTTGTATCTTTTTCTTATTTGGTTGTACGTTATCTAAAGATATCGGAAGTGATTATGATACTAAGCAACATCAAGAAACAAATGTGGACAATGGTGAGATTAGGAATGAATATAAGAAGCCTATACCTACTAATAAAAAAATTAGAGATGACATTGCAGATCAGCTTAATGGAATAAAGGAAGATGAATCATTACGTATTAGTGTCTATGCAGAGTTAGAAAATGAGTTACCGAGCTACAAAACTACAATTGTCATTCAAAATATAACATCAAAATCTATGGATTTAATCATGGATTGTGGAAGTATTTATACAATAGATAACGTACCACCTAGTAATGACAACATATGTCCTGCAGTTCATTCAATGGGATTTAAAGCAAATGGTGAAGAAACTATAACTACTAACCTACCAATTGAAAGTTTTAATAAAAATGGTAATTCAATAACTGTAAGGTATGAACAAGGCAACAAAACAAAAGAATTAACAATAGCGTTGCATGAATTAGAAAAAGTTTTTCTAAACGATCAATAAGCAAAGTAAGATAAATAGTCAAGGTAGCATCCCATTGTGATAGAATGCTACCTTTACATTTTCAATCGAAATCAAACTCATAACTCCTTTGTCATAAATACACTATTCGAATCCTCTATATAATCCGCAAATGGCTCACAATACTGAAACCCGAAACTCTCATATAATTTACGTGCTGGTTGGAAAGCATCTATCGAACCCGTCTCTAAACTTACCCTTCGATAGCCACGTTGCTTTGCCTCATTAAGGATGAATTCTAACATCCTCCTTGCAACACCTTTTCGTAAATGTAATGAAGACGTTCGCATTGATTTGATCTCACCGTGCTGACTATCAAGTTTTTTGAGTGCTCCACAACCAACTAATGAACCTTCCTCCCATGCACTCCAAAACGTAATTTCTGGCTTTTTTAACTCATCAAGATTTAAGGCATGAACACTTTCAGCTGGGGATTGCGATGCCATATTATGAAGATGCTCTCCGATTAATTCTGCCACTTCAGTGCCCGTCAAATCATCTACTTTTATTTTCACAAAATCAACCTCCTATTAACCATTTTCAGGTGATATGTAATGACATAAAATCTTTAATAATACACATTTAATAATCTTCATTTATTCAATAAAATTAGTTTTTCAAACATCATTCTCAGGTAATAAAGGTAAAACATTAAAGGTTCATATTTGAACTTCAAACTTTCTTCTCTAAAATTTGAAAATCTTTCGTTTTAGATAATGTTATTTGGAATTTATCAGAAAATTCATTTAAGTCTTCATAAACATTTTTGGGTAGAAAATTAATAATTCGGATGTTGAGCCCTTTTTTCGTCTGAATAATCGCTCCTCTATTCGCCCAATCTAAACGTTTAAATTTTATTTGAGTGATCTGATCAGCATGTACAACTTTTTTGTATATTGGTAAGGTCATAAATAACATTTCATAAGTTAACGAATTACCATTTATCTCAAACTTGAAATTAATAAAAAATACTACTATAAGATATATGAGCAGTATAAATTGAATAACTAAGAGATCGACTGAACTATGGTTCATTGCAATTTGTATAACTGTTAGAAATAGTAAAAAACAGATGACTCCTCTCTGAGTTTTTGCATTGTAAACCATTCTACTACTCTCCTCTTTTTGTTTATATTAAGTAATCCACAAAATCATGTCAGTTGGATTTCATTTTTAAACATTCATGTTGGTTAATAATTGGGACTTGAGTCAATAGATATATTTAATGTGATATTACAACATATCTATATAGAACTCACGAAGTCATTAATTCACCTATACAAAATGAGTTTTCTCCATAATTATAAATTCACCATATTTAGTCATAAAACGATGTTCATCTTATATATAATAAATCATTCTATTATCAATTTAAGACATACAATTTTCTTACTAAACTACACAGATGTTAATATTTGAACTTTCTAAAATATATTGATTTAATTTTGTATATAAAATTTTATTACAAAGGAGTTTGATAAATGAAAGTAGCAGCACTTTACGATATTCATGGAAACCTGCCCGCCTTAAATGCGGTTCTAAATGAACTTAAGAAAATACAACCAGACCTAATTGTTGTTGGTGGAGATATCGTCTCAGGGCCCATGCCACGACAAACCTTAGAACGTCTCATACAACTTGAATACCAAATCCATTATATTCGTGGCAATTGTGATCGAGAAGTAGTTATGGCTTTTGACAATATACCGCTTCGCTCCGATATGTCAGCGAAAGGAAGTGAACTAACACACTGGGTTGCCGATCAATTAACCCACTCTCAACGTGATTTCTTATCTACCTTACCAGAACATATTAAAATCTACATTGATGGATTGGGAGATTTCTTATTCTGTCACGCCACACCTTCTAGTGATGAAGAAATTTTCACACCCATTACTTCTCAAGAACGACTGAGAAATCTTTTTAATAATATTGAATCGGAGATTATTGTATGCGGACATACTCATATACAATTTAAAAAACATGTAGGATCTAAACATATCTTGAATGCAGGAAGTGTTGGGATGCCATTTGCTGATAGCCCAGGAGCGGATTGGCTCTTAATTACATCAGATGGCTATGAATTTAAGCGAACAATGTATGATACTCAAGCTGCCTCTCAATTAATAAGAGCAAATGGAGGACCACAAGCTGATGAATTTGTTGAGAAGAATGTACTAACAGTTCCTCCAATAAATAAATCGATTGAAATGTTAGAACTTATGGCCAAAAATCAATGAACAAACTAATCGATTATATGAGAAACATCTTTCTAGTGTGGTAGTTGAATAGATGACCAACCATAATAGTTATAAACAGCCTTATTCCTATCGTATAGAGCTAAAACTACTTTGGTTATTTTTGTATACTACACAGGTGTATTTTTTTAATTAGAACACACTTTAATAAGGAGGAAATAAGCCATATATTCATAATTCCAATACCAAATATGAATTAATAAAAAAAGCCAATGTACTCTAAAATGATTATATGGCGGATCAGTTATTGGGTAAACATGAAATATGAACCATAAATAAGTTAGTGGAATTTGTATAGAGAATATAAACTGCAAAAGAAAAATGCAAATTATTTTCCCAATAACACAGCTATAGATTTCAGGGTTATAGTGTAATAACATGAATTCGAATATGCCCTAGACGATTCCCCATATAAGAACAACTCTGTTTATACTTCCAAAGATTAATTAAAAGTATAAGTAAACACTATAATAACCTAAAAAGCTCCCAATACCCATCTAGTTTTATGGTTCATATATTCTCTCTTTCAATTCATAAATAAACTATTTATCTTATTATCGAAAACTGGCTTTCTTGTCACTCATCTTCATAGTATTCTTTTGCTTCCCCTTCAAAAATAACAGAACTAGTGATAACAGCCCATTCACAACTAATATTCCGATTAAACATTTTATGATAATTGCTAAATCAGACCCATAATAATTGATAGAGTGCCAAGGTACACCGAAGGCATTAACTAAAATCGGGATTAAACTAATTGCCAAAATAATGGATACAAAGCTAACAACAATCCATAACTTTGTTCTTATTATATTCTTTCTCTTCAAATGAACTAGATTCCATATACATAATAATGCAATAATAAGCGTGACAATTAACGTCATCCACTGCATCTGATGACTTGACTTAGATACTTCAGGCATTACCTCATCCTCGATTATAGTTTTCAGTCCTTCTCTCATATAGGAGGTATGCAACACTTCTGAAATATTATTTTTATTTGTAAGCAAGACAAATCCATAATTTTTACTAGGATTAAGCAAAAGTTCTGCACGCGAATCAGGTGTTTCTCCCCCATGGAAATAATACTCATCGTCTTTTGCTGTAGAAACTCTCCACCCTAATCCATAGTACAAGTCTTTCTTGCGTTGTACTTGAGGAGATGTATACATTTCCATCGTCTGATCAGTTAATAAATCCCCACCATTTAATAAGAATTGTATGTATTTTGTCATATCATTTGTCGTAGAAGCCATATATCCATAAGGTACACCACTATCATCAAATAAATTCTCACTTTTCACTGGTTTACCAAACCAAGACTGGAACCCTGCTTGATAGTCTAGTAGTGAAGCAGTTTCAAAACTAGCAGCAGTTTGATTCATATGTAATATAGAAAATATCTCATCTTTCATAAATTCGGCAAATGTTTGATTTGTAACATTCTCAATTATTTTTCCTAATAATAAATAGTTGGCAGCACTATATTGATGTACTTCACCCGGCTCATGATTGAGATTTACATAATTCAACTTTTCGAAAGCGTTAGTAATAGCAGTTTCTCCTCTTAGCTTAAGGTCTGCTACCTTCAAACCTTCGTATGTACTAATACCACTCGTATGTGTGAGCAGGTGTCGCATCGTAATATCATTCTTAAATTCATTTTTATCATAATTAAAACTTGGTACATACTGATTAATTTCGTCGTCAAGCTGAATATCCTGCTGTTCAAGCAACTTCATAATAGCCAAACTCGTCAAAGGTTTACTAACAGAACCGATTGTAAATAAAGTATCTTTTGTTACTGCGGTACCATCACTTTGAATTCCCCAACTGTCTTCGTAAAATAGTTCTCCACCCTTCACTATTGCCAGTGAAGCACCAGGAATTCTATACTCTTCAATCGCTTTATCCATATATTCCTTAATTAGTTGCGTTTGATCTTGTGCTGAAACACTCATAGATAAAGGAGGAATGAAGATCGTAACTATTAAGAATAACAACATGATTTTTTTCATTCAACTCACCCTTTAACACTTAATTTTACTTTGATCTTTCTCTTATTTAAATGTTAATGCTAACTGGACTCTTCTATAGAAATTGTATACACGTTCACATCTTGCCCAGATAAGATGATTTCTTTTTCTAAGTGCATGCCTAATTTCTGCGCAACATTACTAGAAGCAATATTCCCCGGTTGAATTAACGCAATAAACCTTTGATACTTCAGTTGCTCAACCCCATAATCTAACAACGTTTTTGCTGCTTCTGTCGCATATCCTTGTCCCCAATATTCTCGGGCAATCCAATAACCAATTTCAACCTCTTGTTTACTGTCAACTATTTGTGGAACAAGACCAGCATGACCAATTGGAATATTATCATCTTTTCTAACTATAACTCTCAAACCTAAATCTGAACTTACTTTATATGTGCTGTATATCCATTCTAAAAAACGTTCTGCACCTTCTTTATCTCTCGTCTGTCCGCTCCCAATGAATTGAACCACTTTAGGGTCTGATAATAGAGAAAAAAGAAAATCAAAATCATCGTCAGTATACTGACGCAATAATATCCGATTTGCATTCATCATCATACCATTCACCTTTCATTTTTCTCTAAAGTTGATTATTGATATAACTACATAATATTCCATACATAAGCTATCAACTGTCTACTAATGTTATTAAATCCCTCTGTTATCTCTAAGCTCAATTATTGTACCTTCAGGAGCTATTAGTTTACACAACCTACCATTTTCCACATGATAAATTTCTTGTCCATCTTTTATTTTAAACTCAAAACCTATTTTCTTAAATTTTTCAACCTCATAAGACAAATTTTCAACCCATAAGCATAAATGAACGATACCTTGTGAGTTTGGATTCAAATGTTCAAGCTTCTCACCTATTTTTCCAGTCTGTAGTTCGACATGGAAATCTCCCATTCTTAACCATGAGTTATAATGACGGTTATGAAAATTAGCACTTTCTGAAATTAATTCGAAACCGAGCAAACCTCTATAAAAGTTTAACGATTGCTCATAATTATTAGTCTGAATACATATGTGATGAACGAAGCTAGACTTCTTTTTACTTCTCCTCATAAGATGGATTTAATTATTTTCCTACTTCTCGTATAGCCATTTTTATATTTTCATTATGAGCATTTTTCATTCCTTCATAAAATGGATACTTCTCATGTAATTGAGTTTCCAAGTCTTCATCTGAAACATGTAGTTGCGTTAAATAATACTTTGAAAAATCTATTCTGCTCTTTATTTCATGTGATTCATCTGTTGTATTACCATGGCCTGGTATAAGCACATTAATTTGATGGTTATCTGAAATTCTTTCTGCTTTTTCAATTGTATGAACATAGTCTTTATAACTTGTGTAGATGAACGGAAACTCAACATCAGATAGATAATCACCTGACAAAAATATTCCGTATGGTTCAATTACTGTAAATAAACTGTCGTCGGTATGCCCAGGTGCCTTGTAAAATGTTATGGTAATATCCCCAAGGTCTAATTTTTGTCCATCACTTGAAACGACAATATCAACAATGGGATACTCTACTTGATAGTCCCTATGTAAATAATATTCGTAATCAAACTTATGTATTTTCTTGACTATTTCTTCTTTTCTCGGGTTATTATTAAATTGATCTGTTGCGATCACTTTTGCATCAGGAAATGCACCTGATCCAATAATATGATCATAGTCACTATGCGTATAAATGATATATACTTGCTTATCACCTTTGTTTTCTTCAACGAACTTCCTAATCGTTTCGACTTCACTAGGCAACCAATTAGGATCTGTCATAATCATAATATCAGCTGTTTGTATGATAGCTGAAGTGGTCATATATAGTACGCTTTGAAAAACAGTAATGTTATTTTTCTCATATTGAATCATCGACAATCACCTCATTCATTTATTGCTTTCATGTTATTATTTTTATTTAATCACTATAGTAAAATCTAGTTCATACAAAATCATACTTAATTACACGTACGACTTCGACATATCAATCATTGAATCGAAGCCGAGATTTTCATATACTTTTCTTCCACTTGAACTTGACCATAGTCTAGCACGTTTTGCCCCTTTTTCTTGAAGCAAACAACACACTTCATCCACTAGTTTGTAAGCCAAACCGTTCTTACGATGCGGTTCTAGTGTATACACCGATATTATCCATCCGAATTGACTTTGTTCTTCAGCAAGCCTGAACTTTAAATTGCCAGCACCAAATTCTTTCAAAAATAATTGGTACACTTCTCTAACTCAATTCGGTTTTGGCTTAGGGATATGGTCTGTTTCACTCATTTCACACGCCATCTTATACCAATAATCAGCAATTAACGTAAGATCATTAATTGTCTCCCAACGAAACTTATACAGAAAATCACCTCTTTCCTACTAAACTAAATGCCTTTGCACTGTATTCAGTTTTAGCTACAGATTACATGCAATTATTTCAAATTTTCAATAGATTACAATAGTTCTTTATATGCTTATTGATAATAACAAAAGTCATCAATGATAATTAATCTAAACTAACAGTATTCTTAACAAAAGTTGCTATATAAGGATTCAAAGGAATTATTGGTAAAAAATAGAATAATACTAATTATAAGAATTATTTATGACAGAGGAGCGATTAGCTTGAAGAAATCATTACTCATACTTCTATCACTACTTACCTTGCTCTGTTGCCAACAAAAAAATGAGGAAGTAAGTATTCACCTATCTATTGGTGAAACAACGATATAAAATTCAAAGGGAGATATAGAAAATCAAAGCTATCATTACGGTTCTATAGTTGAAGTAAAAGAAGATAGAATTATATTTACCCCACAAACTACTGATCCTGAAGCTTCAACTGCAATTTTTCACATATTAGTCAATGATAAGACCAAAATTAAAGGAAATAAAGGTTCCTTTAATGAGCTCAATGAACATGACAATGTAAATATATGGACTAAAGAACAAGAAACGGGGGAAAAACTTGCTATAGAAATTGTGGTTATAGATTAATGTAAGCCTAACGAAAATATAATTGATATTTTAATTTTAGAATGAGATAAGAACACTTACAAAAACTTCTTTGAATAGATTCATAAATATAGTTCAAAGGATGGGATAAGCCACGATGCCAATTAATACTATCATATACTATTTTAGGTATATAAAATCATAAAATATTTTTTACATAGTGATACGGAAAAC
Source organism: Bacillus solimangrovi (assembly GCF_001742425.1). Lineage (GTDB taxonomy): Bacteria > Bacillota > Bacilli > Bacillales > Bacillaceae_N > Bacillus_AV > Bacillus_AV solimangrovi. The sequence goes on along the minus strand of NZ_MJEH01000031.1, from coordinate 10,781 downwards.
ACGTGAAAACCTCCTTTTAATGTTTGTTGGTAACTAACATTATTGCAAGGAAGTAAAGCGTGTTTTTCTTTTTCATGTTATTTCATAAATAGTGATGATGAACCATTAATTTAAAATAAAAAGGGTAAAAAAGCACCCTTGATTCAGGGTGCAATTTGCACTATCATTCTTATTAAATTCTAACTGTTATTATCCTATCATTATTCAGCTTCTGTTATTTCATTTTTCTTCAATTGTATTTTCAAAAATTTCCGGAGAAGTCGAACCATCCGTTTTCATACGATACCTTATATGTTCATTGTTTTCATCCAATAAAAAGTAAATCCATTCCCCTGCTACATGTACATCTTGAAAGCTGTTGTATTCAGGATGTTCTGTTAGTATTTGTTTCTCTGTTCCGTCTGTTTTCATTTTTATCAATTTACTTGGTACTTCTTCTTCATGTGATTTAGTTACAAAATATATCCAGCCTTGATGTATATTAATAGCTGTATTCACATTGTAACTTTCATAGTCTGGATTTTTCACAGAATAATCTGTTAACCATTCAAACTGTGTTCCATCTTGTTTCATGCGATATAATTCATTATGTGCAGAATATATCCAATCTCCTGCTACTATAGTTAGATGTCCCTGAACATCTGTATTTAACTTTTGCATTTCAGTACCATCATTTTTTATTTTATAAATATGAAATTCAAACCCAGGATGATGTACCTTTTCGAAAATAATCCACTCTCCAGAAATATTCACTTCAAAGGCTCTATTATTTGTGAGCACTCGTTTGTCTGTCCCATCAAGATTTGTTCTGTATAAATTTCCTGTAGCAGAAGATTCATTGTTATTATCACTATAAACTAGCATTTCTGGACTTATATCAAAATCGTAAATATGGTCTTGTACAATATGCTGGCTTAAACTCCCATCTAACTTTACTCTACGAACTCCATCGTAGTACTGAATGTAAGCCCAGCCATCTTGAATTAACATTTTATATCCTTTAACTTCATAAACCACTTCACGATCATGACCTTCTGGGCGAACACGAAATAATTTATCATCATCTAAATAGTAATGCCAACCATCAGATAATATAAAATCGGCTGGTTTAGTATCACCATACTCATTAGTAACAATATCACGTGAAAAATTCACTGGATCAATACCGATTACAACAGCATTTTCTTCAGAGTACCATTTCACTTCTTTGTTAAGAGCTTCACTAATAAATCGGAGCGGTACTAGTACGCTCCCATTTGCAACAACTGCAGGTTGATCTAATACTTTTTCTGCACCATTTACTATAGCTGTCGTTGATCCTACTTTTAATATCACTTCATCTTCATTTTTATAGGCTTTTACTGTATTTATTTCAGGATCCCATTTAACCTCTGCTCCTAGTTCTTCAAAAATCCCTCTTAAAGGAACCATTGTATTCCCATTCATCACTTGTGGCGGTTGGTTGAATGTCAGCTCTTTTCCATCAAAATAGACAGAAATTTTCTCAGTGGCTATCGTAACAGTAGAAATGCTAATTGATAACAATAAAATTGCAACTAAAATAAGCGCACTTTTCTTCAACTATCATCATTCCTTTTCCTTAAGATATTTGCATAAATTTAACTAATTACTTTTACCATTCGGATTAACTTTGTTCTTCAGCAAGCAGAATTTCATATTATTAACAGCACTTTTGTGCATGCTACGATATAAATATTATCGTTAAATGCAGGCATAAACTTTAAATTTCTATCATCATGCTCTTTAGTAAATATTTTGTACACTTCTATATCTTGATTTTGTTGTAACGTATGTGTGTAGTATATTGAACTCATTTCTCATGCCATCTAAGGTCAAAAATCTGCCATCTATGTAAGCATTTAATGGTTGCCCTTTGAAACTCCTATATAATATCACCTCGTCCCTTTTATTTAAATACTTTTCGAAACCAATTATTAAGGATATAAAATAAATGCAATTATTTCATGTTTTATCAGAATTTTCAATATGAATTTTAACTGTTTCTCAAATATCTTTTAGATATATCAATAGTTAGATATGAAGTTAAGCAAAAATAAAACTTTAACATTGATTAATGTATGCCCTTCTTCAAAAGAATGTTTCAACAATAATAGAATCTATCTCATTATGAAATTGATTTACGAAAATAATGAATCGATTTAATTACAATAACATCATAAGAGTGATGTTATTATTTTATTTTATGAAAACTTGTTATCAGAACAATTTTTTAACAAAAAATTACATAATCAAACGACAAAACCTCCTAAAGTTAGATGAAGGTATTTATAGGAAATAATAGAATTACTATTTTGTAGTAGTTTTTTAGTGGAGTTGACATTAAACAATAACACTTTGACTACTAAGTTTCATTCCGTTTTATCACTGTTAAGTGATGTAACACTACATAATGAAACATCTAAAAAAGAAAGGAGGCTATCATTCATGGATATCGCCATTGCTATTTTAAATTTCTTCGGTGAATTAATTCCTTTAATCGTTGGACTTCTTGATTTCTTTTCATAATCTGAAAGGATTAATAGCTTTTTTATGATGTAGACATAATGAACAACCCAACCTAGTAGCCAATAACGGAGGGGGGTACTATTTATGGATATCGCAATTGCTATTTTAAATTTTTTCAGTGAATTAATTCCTTTAATTGTTGGACTTCTTGATTTCTTCTCATAATATATAGACTTTAAAAGTAGATGATTATCTCATTAATTTCTTTTCTAAATATTTTTCTAACAACAAATAACTGAATATTTTTAAAAAAAGATCGTCCTTATCATTTGAGGATGATCTTTTTTATTGTATACATGAGACTTATTCAATTAATCTCAAACTCCATCTAGTCTTACTAGACCCTCCTTTGCAAAAACAACACCTTTTACATTTAAAGGATTTACAAACAGAAAATAGAATAATTACTATAAGAAATAAATTCTAGATTAAGATAAAATAATATTTAAAGTTGGGAGATGACAGAAGATGAGCAAAAGAGCTTTAGTTAACAGATGGTTTAATGAAGTATTTACTAAAGGTGACGTTAACTCATTGAAAGAAATTACAGCACCTGATTTTGTTAGCCATGTTCCAGACCATGATTTTAAAGGTCATGATGCGTTTATTAAAGAATTTATGGAGTGGTATAGAAAGGTTTTTATTGATGATGAGTGGACAATCGATGACTATTTGGAAATAGATAATAAGAGTGTCGTTCGGTATACAGGTTATATGACATATAAAGGTGGCTGGTTTGATATCCCATCTACTGATCAACGAGTAAAAGAAACAGGTATGATGATTATTCGTTTCGAGAATGGATTAATAAAAGAAATGTGGTGTGAAATGAGTGATCTGAATTTAATGCATCAACTTAGACCATTTAATTAATCGTATTACTTACTCTATAAGCAACTCTATATAAGGAGAAAACACAATGAGTTACAAATTCGACATTATGACACAGGAACAAGCAGAAGATATCGCATATAAATGGCATTACAATGGAGTGTATGCATTTTACGATATGGAAGCAGATAAAGAAGATTTAACAGAATTTTTAGATCAAGAAGAACGTGCCGACTCCTATTACATTGTAAGTAAAGATAACGAAATGATTGGATTCTTTTGTTTCCAACTGGATGAATGCAACTCAGTGGATATTGGTCTAGGAATGAAACCAGAATTAACGGGTAAAGGATTAGGAAATGAGTTCTTACAAGCAGGATTAGACTACGCTGGAAAAACATACACACCTGACAAACTAACACTTTCAGTTGCTACATTTAACAAAAGAGCAATTAAAGTATATGAGAAAGTTGGGTTCTACCCTGTCAAAACGTTTATGCAAAGCACAAATGGTAGCCACTTTGAATTTGTTAAAATGGAAAAAAATCTCTAACACATAATAAACTCTTCAATATCAGAGTGACAAGATAGTCTCTTCGTATTATAGTAATTTTAAAACCATGTAGTTTGAAGGACGTACAACGATCAAACTACATGGTATCTATGTTTGTTATCCATAATGAACTCACCTATGAATTATTAAATGTCTGAGAAATTTCCTTATCTGCTAGAAACTCATTTGCCTCTTCGACAACTCGATGTTCATTGAGTGCATCATCCGCTACATCATTACCATTCGCTAAACTTTCATACATGTTCTCTGACGTAACTTTTTGTTCTTCTCGCATTTCTTCGTTGCTTTTCTTCTTTGTCATACGTATCACCTCAACACTATTGTTTGCATCTTACTCAAATCCAATTCAGAGTAACATTTAATACTATTGATAATACGTAAATAAAGAGCTTTTATTTTTTTATGAAAGAATCTAATAAAACATAACCAAATATGATGCCGAAAATAGTTGGAGTAAAATTCCCAAACTCATGATATATTCTAGAAGCATAAGGCAAGTAACTGCCTATGGCTGTAAAATATAAATATGGAACAGTAGCCAAATATACTGTAGGAATACCTATAGCGATAAATTTAATCCAATCAAAGGTAAACTTTTGAGCACTTCTAATCTTCGTTATTAAACGTGGGATTCCAAATAATACACCAATTATTATTGAAAAAATACTTGAATACATGAGATATAGAATGCTTTCAACTTTTAGTACTGCAACCTCTTCTAATAAATGCATTTGAATACTTAAACCACCTTTTATAACAACAATCATTAGGATGATATAAGTTAAGTAAAGTAAGAAACGTTTCATTTCATCTCACCTCCCTAATAGTTGTTAATTCCATGTCATACCATTTTATACATAAGAATATCGTCTGCATATTCATTTTCATTCAACTTAATTTCCTTCATTCTCCTACCCTCTTCGACAAATCCGAGCTGTTTATACAACATGATTGCTCTATGATTCGTTGACAGCACACCTAAGCTAACTTTTTCAATATGGGGATTTTGTACAGCCCAGTTTAATAGTTCATTAATTAACATTTTTCCAATTCCAAACCCACGATGCCCATCACTTACTGCCATACCAAACGAACCGACATGTGATAACCTTTGTAAATGATTTGATTGAAATGCAATCCAACCGACAACTACATGATCGACCTCTGCAATAAAGATTATTTCTCGTTCATTTGTTAACATCTTTTCAATCCATTCTCGATGCTGTACTTCCGTTCGGTTAAACTCCTCCTCAACCGAAAGAAAATATTTACCTTCGTTCACGATTGTACGCTGAATTTCTAATATTCTTTCTGCATCCTCTATTCTACCTACACGTATAGAAACATTCATATCAACCTCTCCTCCCTAACATTAAACACTCTTTGTCTATAGCTCTCTTCATAAAAAATATTACCAAGTGTGATATACATCACAGAAATTAATGAACTATTCTTGTACACTAAAACATGTAAAGTAAATCCACAAAACATAAGGAGTGTTACTATGAAACTAGTAACTACAATAAATACATTACAAGATAAAGAAAAGCAACTGGATAAAGTGCTTGAATTTAACAATAATAAAGTCATGCATCTTCAATTAAAAAAAGGTGCGAGTATTCCTGAACATAATGCACCATTTAATGTGCTCGTCGTTGTTCGTAAAGGTAAACTACTGTTTGATGTAAGTGGTACCAAGTCAGAATTAACAAATGAAAACTTTATCCATTTAACACCTCTTGAAAAACATAGTTTAGAAGCAATGGAAGATACAGATGTACTCGTTATAAAAATTGGAAAATAACCTTTAAGAGCTGGCAAATCTGCCGGCTTTTTTCGTTACTGTTGTGAGGACATTAATATTCAAATGGCAAATTCATAGAAGTATAGTCCATAAAAAGGAAATAACAATACAACTTACCACTCCTTTTAAGATTAACACGTTAACTGACTCCATAATATTACACACAATATGAACTAGGAGTTTGAAGACATATACATCTTTAAAAACGTATTCTTTACAGGCATTACAACAAAAAAATAACACACATCTACCTTATTAGAAAAATACAAGAAATTTAAGTAGACAAAACTAAATACATATTTACATTCAAAATAGTTCAATAATTTAATCCGTAACAACTTGCATAGTAAAATCATTAAGGATAGAGAATTTCAAGCTTTTCTTCTTCGGTTAAAGAGTCAAACTCTTTATCGATATACTTCAACCATTCTGATTCTAATTTGTCTATGTCTTTACCTGTCACTTCTTTAAGATCAGAAATTAACGAAGGGCTATTATAAAGGTTTACTATTGAATCTTTAGGGTAATTTTCAAATAAATATTTTATAAAAGAACCAGCTTGTATGTATGATTTCCATTGTGTTTTATCGTCATTACTCCTCAAATAAAGCAATCCTTTTACATTGTGAGCTAAAGTTTCCAGTGGTATAGTTTCGTTCTGATCAATAATATGTTTCATCGTTTTGTGTATACTTAAACTACTGTGAGAGTGAATATCTTTCTCTGGATAAACTCTTTCTGATAAGTAAACAGGAAATCCTTCTTGAGTTAACAGACCGTTTTCGTTATCAAATTCTCCATACCTCATATTTCCTACACCTAAGAGGACATGAGCTAACTCATGAGTTAATTGATAATCTTCACCCCATGTATCATAAATGACTATTTCATCCTTTAATGCATAAGGGGTATTGGACGATTTTCTTAGATGAATAGAAATTTTTTCACTCCATTCATAACCATTATTATATTCTAATATAGCTTCATAAGATGTATTTATCTCATCTGTAATTGCCTCAATTCTCTCGTCATTTAATTCTGATTCATTATAAATAGTAAAATGTGTTTGTTTATCATCAGTTGTAAACTCCCTCATCGTTATTACATTGCTTTCATCATATGTATCTTTATATGAAAAAGCACTCTTTTCATTACTACATGCGTATAGAAAAATAAAACAAAATATTAACAAGAATATTGTTCTCATTATTTCCATCCCTATCATCAATATTGTCAAAAACTCTTATTACGAAAAAAACGATCAGCCTCACTATACACTGGCTGATCGCTCTCACCTTTTCATTAACACAACTATTTTTATTTCTCACTACCTGCTATACTTAACTCCTTTTCATTAACTTCTTCAGATTCACTTGGCAAGTGAATGTGATTAATATGTTCAGTTTTCGTATTTCGATTCACATATGATTTTAGTAGATCACCTACATCAATGCCTGTCATTTCTTTTAATGGCTCTTGCATATCAACCATTGTTTTTGTAACACTTTTCCCATATGAAGGAACTCCTTGACCATTGCCTGAATCAATAATTTTAACGGAATCAATATTGTTTAATGGCTGTGCTACTTTTTCTGCAAAGACTGGTAACATTTCAATTAGCTTCTCTGTAATAATAACTTCACCATGTTTTTCCATTGCTTCTGCTAGTAGCTTACGAGCTTCGGCTTCGGCTTTACCTCGTTCACGAATGACATCTGCTTCTGCAGAACCTTCTTCTCTTCTAATCTTCGCTTTTGCTTCACCATCAATACGTGATTTTTCTGCTTCGGCTTCCGCATTACGAGTTGTTTCATAATACTCTGCATCAGCTTTCGTTTTTCTAACTTTTGCTTCCTCTTCTTCTAGTTTAACTGCACGCTCACGTTCTAAGAACTGAAGTGATAGTTCTTCATCTTTTACCTCTTTCGATAATCTTGCTCTTTCTAACTCATACGATTGTTCAGATTTCGCACGAGCACGTTCTGTTTCTTCTTTAAATGCTGCATCTTTTAAGTCTTTTTCCTTTTTCGATTCTGCAATTGCAATTTGACGTTTATATTCTTCTTCCTTCGCTTCTTGATCTGTTTTTGCTCGGTGTATACGTGTTTCTCGTTCTGTATCTGCTTCAGCAATTTCTGCTTGCTTTCGAACTTCGGCAATACGTGGACGACCTAAGTTTTCTAAGTAACCATTTTCTTCGTCGGCATCTCGTATATCTGTCAAACCTAGAGATGTGATTTTAAATCCCATTAAGTCCAATTGATTTTGAGCAATTTCTGATACATCGCTATTAAACTTTTCACGGTCGTTATTAATTTCTTCGACTGTCATTTTTGATAAAATTGCTCTAAGGTTACTCCCCAAAACCTCAATGATTTCACCTTCAATTTCTTTTTGCTTTTTACCTAGAAACTGCTCTGCATAATTTGCTATACCGTTTAAAGTATCTGCTACTTTCACCATCGCCACTGCATCAGCCACGATAGGTACGCCACCACTTGTATATACTCGAGGTGTTGAAAGCTTCAATTGGAAAGATGTTAAATCTACTGGTGTTGATGTTTGGAATCGTCGAAGACGGTAACCTCCACCACGGATTATTTTCATAGAACGTCCTTCATCATCTACGAAAATATTTGTTTCTTTTTCTGGGTCTCCTAACTTTGGACCAGTAATGATAAGTGCTTCGTTTGATTTTGCTGTTCTGTAACGTAATTTCACCCAGAAGTAATAACCTACTCCTAATAATGCTACCAAGATTAATAATGGAACTAAAATAAAAAGAAACGGGAACATTTAAACAACTCCTTAGAATAATTTACTTTCCATATACCTACAAAGTAAGTTAAAAGGCTTTCATGTATATATACGAATATAGAAAAAGGAAGTTTCAGTAAATTTCAAACCCTTCGAAAGTATCGATATTATTAAAAAGTTAACGTTACATATAAATAGCTTAGATAATGATGAACAATTAGTGGTATATAAGAACAGATTATTAAGTACAAGTTTCATTCCATCAAATATCCATAACCCTTCCATCCTTTCGATAAATTAGTTGGTGATCTACACCTTACCTATATTCAATTTTATGGTAATATTACCTATTTTTATAGATATTTTTAACATTTAGTGTATAATAGTACTTAAGAATTACCATAAAAATTACTTATAGTATAAATTTGTAATATCCAGCTTGCATCTAACTAGTTAATTAGTACTTTTGAACTTATTCTTTAAATCAACTAGAAGAAAATATAAAATTGTAGTTCTAAGTACAGCCTCTAAGTTGATTCAATTAAACTATGTACAATTTCTTCCAAGAAGAATAGTATAATAGTATATACTGAATGAAAGGTGGGAACATGTTATGAATATTTCTTTCTATGAAGATAATGAAGAAGTGATGGTCTCTTCTCCTTTTGAAGTTATCAATCATTTTCGTAATGGAAAGAGTGCCAAGATTAATAACATTACCTATCGTTATGAACAACTAAAGATCATGGGACGAAATCTACAAATTTATATTCGTTCATCTTAACAACTCGAAAAGTGACATGATGTTTCATAATCGATTATGATTTCTTTTTCACCTGACTGAGTATATCACCTTAGTGTATTCACTCTTCGTTATACTCTATTTCTAATATGTCGAACTTGAACCATGTGAAGTCTTCTGTTTCTAACTTCCATGTCACTTCTCCTGTATTAGGTACTTTAATACCATTGTATTGTTTATAATCTGTCAATGATATGATCCAAGGCCTTAATTTATACTCACCCTCATCTTCCATAAACCTATCTGCTTCAAACTTAATTACCTCTCCTTTATCATTAAATGTAAATATACCTGATGCTTTTACACCTTTATACTCCATCGTCGCCCTTGCTCTATAGAAATCTATTTCATCCCAACTTATATAACTAGACAAAGCAGCGCTTGGAAACCAGACTGTCTCTGCTAAAAATCGAAGTAATGTCCCTTGATCCATTTCCTCTCCTTTACTATTGGCTACAGTTATGAACGATAGTAGTTTAATTAACATATTACCCCTACCCGAATAATATCGATCCCTTCCAGCAATATGAACAAAAGGCATTACTTTAATTTTTGCATTCCAAATAAACCCGGGTTCATCTACATTAAAATATTGTTGTGCCGAAACTGTCATCCACGCTTTAGCTGGTTTCAATCTCATGATAGCATTTTGATAAACATGAACTGTCTTGATCTTCTGCTTATTTACAATTTGTGCATATTTCAACCACCTTCGAACTGAGGGTGGTAATCTTTTTATGTCTTGCTCTTTTACAAATTCATTTTCCTGTTTTTTATTTTGGAGCAATTCATCAATCTCATGTTTCACATTTTTCTGAAACTTCATTTTTGAAACAAATACAATGATTATTAACAAGGTCACAAGAATAACGAGAATGAAACAAATAAACTGCAACAATAGCATTTTCAATTCACCTGCTTTCTCACTCTTACTGAATATAAACTTATTTTAAAACATTCATGATATTCTTTCTTAAAATTGTGGTATTATTTATGAAAAATTCTAAATAGGAGGAAAGTAGATGAACAACAATTATCATGTTACATATGAAATTAATAGTATGATTACACCTGAGCAATTATCAAATTTATTTATAACTTCTGGTATCAAAAGACCACTTCAAGATTTAGAAAGACTTTCAAAAATGTTAAAAAATGCAGACATCACTATCTCAGCATGGGAACAAGACAAATTAATTGGGATTGCTCGCTCAATTACAGATTATAGCTATTGCTGTTACTTATCTGATTTAGCTGTCGATAAAGCATATCAAAAGCATGGGATTGGGAAAAAGTTAGTTGAGCTCACACAAGAAGAAATTGGAGACGAAGTGGCTTTAATCTTATTGTCTTCGCCTACTGCAATGGAATATTACCCTAAAATTGGATTTGATAAAATAGACAATGGATTTAAGATAGCAAGATTGAAATAATACTAGATTATTATCAGGTGTAATCATACTATT
>NZ_MJEH01000030.1 GCF_001742425.1 Bacillus solimangrovi | reverse complement strand
TAGAAATAGAGTTAGATTGTTGTGCCAACCAGTATTAAATTAGAATCTTATTCAAAAGCTGAAGTTGTACTCACTAAAAAATACCGCTTTTCAAATCCACCACGTTCACTAAGCTTGTTACGTCTCACTTTTTCAATATCTTCAAATGAATAGTTATGAACCTTTGCTAAAGAATGAATGACCTCCAAAATATCTGCAAGCTCTTCAATTGATTCACAATCACTAGATGATGATAAGTATTCTTCTAATTCTTCGGTTAGCTTATTTCTCAACTCCTTTTGTATATGTCTTTTCATCTAACTGATAACATTCACACTGTTGCCCTTTCTTTTCAATAATATCTGGTATGTGATCACGAACGAGTTTATTATACGTTTTCTTCTTAAATGTCATATCCTCCGTCTCATTGCACAACAATCTAACTCTATTTCTAAAACAACATTTTTTATTAAATAAAAAATTAATACTTATAACCACCATTTTTCTTGCGGGATTAGTTGAGTATCGATTTTGAAGTTTCGTTCAAACCAATCACACATGAGTGTTTTCTTAACAAGATATTCAGAAGCTGAATGTGAAACACCTATGAGAGACATTGCTGTATTAGAAGCATACTCCATCATGTGATTGTATCTCTTCTTTCCATAATCGTTATCAATGTGACAATGAATTTCGCCAGTTATGTACGCTTGTACTCCCTTTTTTTCCGCTTCCTTCATCCATTCAACTTTGTCTCCGCACCCTGCAACGATGCCAATCTTGTTAATGTTACTTAAGTATTGCCCTTCAAAATCAACATATGGAATCTCAAAAATATCTTTCAAAGTTTCGATCAAATCAATCGTATTTGTTTCGTCAATTTGACAAACAAGTACAAGGTTTTCTCCCTGTTCATTTGCTAAGCAACCTTAGCATTTAATGCATGTGCTATCGCAATACTCGTTCCTAGTTGTTTATGGTAATCCATCGGTACGTGACAAGTATATACAGACAAGTTCTTCTCTTGCATTCTTCTAATATACTTTTCTTTGATTGGAACAAAACCACGTCCCCAGCTACCGTTTGGATCGCCACACTCCATTAATAATGGATGATGCATAAATAAAAGGTCTCCCTCATTACTCTCCTCTGTAAACCTCTCCAAAACGTTATCTGTTGGGAAGACAGCTAAATAAACACAATTTACTTCTGAAGCTCCTTTTAGCATTAGTCCGTTAAACAATTCACAAAACTCATCTTCAAAAACTAATTTCCAATCATACTTTAAAAGGTCATACACATTAGGAATAAATCGACTAAAAGCAGGATCTTTACCATATGCCTTAATATTGAACTCGTTATCTAATCTGTCTACAACTTCATGTAGAGATACCATTCGCCCACCACCCTTCCATCAATTCCCTTAATTATACATAAATCGTTCTCAACTACAACTTTTATTCATCAAGTTAATAATGAAAATAGTAAAACTTCTATCAGAGAGGTTTTACTTTACCCCCATCTAATAGTTAGTTGAAACAATTATGATACTTGTCCTCCCACTTAAAAGGAATGTTACTTGGTGTATTTTAACTATTTTCAATTTGACAAACATGAAAAAAAGTTATACGGTTAGTTACACGAGTAACTAACCAATAAACCATAATGAGATTGAATGTACTTATAGGAGTGATGAAATTGAAGGCTAGCTTTAATGAAAGGCAGCCTATATTTCAGCAGATTGCTGAAATGATTGAGGATGATATTTTAAATGATACATATCAAGAAAATGAGCAAGTGATGTCAACAACACAATTCGCAAAAACATTCCAGATTAATCCAGCAACAGCTGTGAAAGGGCTTAATTTGCTTGTTGATGAAGGCATTCTTTATAAAAGGAGAGGTCTAGGTATGTTTGTGACTGAAGGAGCAAAGGATAGGATTTTTAAAAAAAGAAAAGCATCCTTTTATCAAGAATATGTTCTGAAGCTGTTAGATGAAGCAAAAAAAATTCAATTATCAGCAGAAGATATTATTAACATGATCAAACAAGAAAAAGGAGGTTGACAAAAAAATGACTACTATTTTAGAAACAAAAAACTTAGTAAAAAGTTATGGCAAAATGGATGCAGTGAAAAATATAAATCTTAAGCTTGAGCAAAATACAATTTACGGTCTACTAGGGAAAAATGGTGCAGGTAAAACAACTTTATTAAATATGATTAGTGGACACATTTTTTCTGATCACGGCGAAATAAAAATATTTGACACTATATTAAATCCAGGTGATAGTCCTATAAACTTTTGTTACATTAAGGAAAAATCAATTTACTTTAATCGTTCAACTGTAATGGAAATACTAAAATTTGCATCCTCTTTTCATAAGCATTGGGATTGGGATTATACTAACCATTTGATCAAAACATTTCAAATCAATCCAAATAAGAAATTTAAGAAGCTTTCTAAAGGAATGGAATCAATAATAGGAATTATTATTGGTTTAGCGAGTAGAGAACCCTTAACTATATTTGATGAACCTTTGTTAGGATTGGATGTGGTAATGAGGGAAAAATTTTATAATGTATTATTGGAAGATTATGCCGAAAATCCTCGCACAATATTACTGTCTACTCATTTAATAGATGAAATTTCTAAAATTGTTGAAAAAGTATATATTCTAGATCAAGGTAATATCAAACTTTATGATGACATAGATAACATAAGGAATCAATCCAATTACGTAAGTGGCAAAGGAGATATATTAGTACCATTTCTTGAAGAGAAAAATGTAATTCACAGAGAAAATCATGGTCAGTTAACGATTGCAGCTGTGTATGATTCATTTAATGAAACAGAGATAACAGAAGCAAATCAATTAGACATTTCTATTGAAGCAATGCCTTTACAGAAGTTTTTAGCCTACTATTGCGCTGGGGGGGATCAAAATGAGTGAAAATATCCAGTTTTTGAAAATCAATATGAAAGTTATGAAAACTATACTATATGTTTTGTTGATAGTTATAGGGATTAATATAATTATTGATCTTATTTTAGGAAATACGGATATTGGTAATAAGGGTGTATCGTATGCAAATTCTCTTTCAGTTTTCCTCATTATCATTGCAATCGTTAATCCAGTTTATATTTTTAAAAGGTCTATTCATTTAGGCGCAACTAGAAAAGATTATTATTTAGGTGCTTTGCTCTCTTATATTTTTTATGCAGCTGTATTTTCTGTATTGAATATATTTTGGTTGGTAGTTGAGAATCATTATTTAATAGAATTTATGGAATATTTTAATATTTTAATTATATTTGAATGGGATCGCTACGGTATTGTTGAAATGTTTACGTATCAGTTTTTTGCTTACCTTTTGTTAATGTCACTTCTGAATTTATTATTTTCAGCATACAGAAGTATTATAGGAATCGGAATATATATCGTGCTTGTTGCCGGCATTCCTGTAAGTTTATCAATAGGAAGTTTAAGACATAAAGTAGCAGAAGGCCTAACCTTACTGTTATTTAACCCTTCCCTGATCACAGTTGTATTGATTTCATCAATAGGTCTCATATTATTTTTTGCTGCTGGTTGGTGGTTTACGAAGAGAAGAGAGGTTTGAAAAAAATCATAGAATTATAGCTTTGATGTTAATTTCACCTTGATGTATTATTTTCATTTATTATGTAGTTACCCTCTTATAACCTTAATATTCTTTTCACGTGATTTTAATACTGAGCCCCCATAATGAAATGAACCATTTTTTAATATATAAATCTTTGTTTAGCCTGCTACGTGTATCGGCAGGTTTTTCTTCATACACTCTTAACAACATAACTGCTTTAATCACAAACTATAAAATGAAACTTCTATAATATTCTATTGATGGTTATTTGAACTAATCAGGTAATTACTGACGCTTATACCTCAATGGTATGACTAAACCCTCTCCCACTTAAACTTCGTTGATTTTCCTAAGTTTTGAAGTGGGAGTCTTAGCGTCAGTTGAAACGTGATCAATTTTTCTATCTGAAACACTTCCTTTAATCCCATATCTCCGATAATACGTTGGTCGTTTTTATGAATGTTGAGCCCTTCCCACTTTTCTTCATCTTGGAAGTCATTAAATCGATTCCTCTTATAAGGGAACAAACCTTTGTATACATTTATCGTCCATTCGAAAGTAGTTCGATTTGGGAGCTTATCTTCATAACCGGCAAGTATGTCTTCCATCATCTGTTTCGTAAAGGTTATTAACAGAGTAGCCTTTCTGTTTCTAGATAGTGCAAGTGAACACCACATTTTACGATTTAATTATGATGATTTTCAAAAAAATCAGGTAGCTTCCATGCACTGAACTATTTGCTACTTCTTCATCTACTGGTGTAAAACAAAAAGCCACTGGAATACAAGAGGTGCACCTTTTATATCCTCCGAGAACTTCATTTGTTCGTTTTATTTATTTGACTCTGTTAAAGTTTAATGTTGATATTTTATAGAAATAATAGGACTCCTAATTATATGGAAGTCATATACTGTATTATTGTTTTATGAAACTAACGCACCCTTTAGTTTAAGATTTATTATCTATATTTTCACTGTGATTCTTCTTTTCTGCATAATAATTCCAAAAATAATAGATAGACCAAAATATAATGATTACTAAAAAAATATAATAACCTCTAAAATCATCAGGAATGAAGAACAACAGTATTAGAGCAGTAATCGAAAAGGGGGGCATAAGTATCCAATAGCGTTTATTCTTAAAGTGTTTAATAACATATACCTCCTTTGCAATATTTATACCTTAAACTTAGATAACCTAATTGTATTATAGATTTCAACACCGTCTTCACCAACCAACTTTAACAGAGCCATTTTTAAAATAATTTTGTGGATTTTACCATAAATTAGATTTGTTAGTCAATAATCCTAAAAACACTTTTCAACCTCTCAATAAACCTAAAAACGATTACGTTATCTTGTTGCATCCCACTCTGCATAAAACTGTTCTAAATATGTTTCTAGAAATTCATGCCTTCCATTGGCTAAATCTCTTCCAACATTAGTATTCATACTATCTTTTAATTTTAATAATTTTTCATAAAAATGCATAATAGCTGTATCGTTACCTGAACGATATTCTTCTAATGTTAAGTTATCTCTAGGTTTCATATCAGGGTGATGAATAGGACGTCCTTTAAAACCGGAGTAACACATAACCCTAGAGATGCCTATAGCTCCCATTGCATCTAATCGATCCGCATCTTGTACAACTTGACCTTCTAAAGTAGACATTTTCTTTTTCTGTGTGCCACCTTTAAATGAAATTGTTGTAATGATTTCAAGGACATGCTTTGTCGATTTATCATCAACCCCATTTTCATCTAGCCAATTTTTCACTTTATTAACTCCAGTGATTTCATCTTGATTTAGTTTTTCATCAGCAACATCATGTAATAATGCAGCTAGCTCACAAATAAAGATATCTGCATTTTCTTTTGCTGCAATCGTTTTTGCCATTTCAGTTACGCGATGAACATGCCACCAATCATGCCCACTTGTATCTCCTCCAAGTTCTAACATCGCAAATTCTCTAGCTAACTTAACAATTTTTTCTTTAGCAACATTTACATTCTTCACTATATTTACTCATCTCCTTAATCTGTTATTAACTGTTAAAATTATCTGCACACTCATTTTTTGATAACCCTTTTGTTCCTTCTACTCTGAATTGATTATTCCAAAAACAATCAAGTAACTCAATCTAAAATTGCACAAAAAAGAACATATCCAATTTGAATATGCCCTTTTAAATAACATATACCTTGTTTTTCACGTCTAACCTGAAATGCATTCTTTCTGTTTCGTTAAGTTCTTCTCAAGAATATCAGCATATGGAATACACATGTTGATGAGTGGGCCACTTAAAGTTGCAATTAACAATGTTCCAATACCAATTGGTCCATTAAATATAAATGCGAAGATCAATAACCCAACACTGACAACCGTTCGTGAAACAGCGAAGCTCCAACCCGTTTTATTCCGTAACACAAGCATGGAACGATCCATCGGTATCGGTGCAAAGTTAGCTTGTAAATACGTTGCAATACCAATTGCTGATATAATCATTCCAATCGTAAACCAGACGACCTTCCATACGAGAATGTCTGGATGCACAAAATCTCGTAACACAAATAACCAGAAATCAATTCCGATGCCCGTAATCAATGAAGTTAATAATGCCAAATATTCTGGTCGTTTCCGTTCAGCAAGTGCATTACCTAATACCATTATTGCACCAACGATAATTTCCCAACTTCCTACCGTTAATCCAACCGTCCGATACAGACCAACTAGTAATGCATCAAACGGAGACGTCCCCAATTGTGATTGAATCGTTAAGGCAATTCCGAGCGTTAATATCAAAATACCAATTGTATAAAAATTCACTTTTAACCATGATAACCTCATCGCTCTCTCTCCCAATTATCTATATTGAATAGAATTCATATCTTACACTAGATGCATAAAAATAACAATATGTTAATAAAATTAAACTTCCATCAATGGCTGTTTTCCATCTTGTCCATCTGATTAGTAAAATCAATCAAGTAACTACGGACGCCTTTTCACCCACTTAAATAACGTTAACTTTTTTTATGTAATAAAGTGAAAGTGTTAATGCCAGTTGATAAGTAATAAAACTTAGCCTTGAGCAAATGAAATTTATTCTACTTTCAATACAACGAGTCTGAACTGGCTGACATCAGTATAGTTACAATGTCTAAAAAATTCAATACATAATCATCATTTCAGCGAGCACAATATGAGCGTAAGACAATTATGAAACAAAAGGTGGGAGATAATTATGGCTAAGAAAACGAATAAAAACGATGCACAACAAAAACATAAACGTGGGTTTGAAGAGAAGCAATTTGATACTGAATTTGGCAATGAATTTGGTAGTGCTCAAGCTAATCGTTACAACGAAGGTGGCGCACAATCAGGAACGAAAAAGTAACTGTATCCTGTAAGCATACTTAAGTTAAAGCTTTCTGATTATGTTGACTATACGATGCATTGACGAAATAAAAGAATAGAAGTCACATCTACACCCCCATGTGACTTCTATTCTTTATACTTGATGACCCATCTTTCCTAATAATCGCTCTAATTCCTCATAGTCAAAATTTCTACGACTTGTATCTTCTTCTAAAGAAGTCCATTCTATTGCAGAAAATTCAAAACCTAATTTAGCAGCAAGTGAAGCAATTTCTTCAGCAGTTGCTCCTTTCGCTAAATGCTTCATCAAACTCTCATCCTGTTCAGCAAATTCTAAAAAACGGACAAGATGTACTAATGCCAATCTTTTCACACCTTCTTCCTATTCTATTTGGAACAAAATCAATTCTTCTCTGCATGTTCAATTTTCAACATAGATTCTAAGTGTTATCAAGAATTACAAACGTATGTAACGAATCTTGATTATTGATCACACAACATATTATTCGTGAGCAGGTCTATTATTTGGTATTTAATTCATATAAAATGTGACTATTTTATCGTTTTATACCTCGTTATGTAACTTTATTACTATTTTAACACATATTTCATTTACATCACACTAAATCTTTGTAACTATTTGAGTAAGAAAATTACAAATATTCTCAATCTAACAACAAATGAATATAGCTTGAAATGACTGTAAATTTTTCATTCATAAAAAAACCCTTCCATATAAGGAAGGGTTATTCATTCACTAACACTTGTACATATATGCCTTGACTTGCAGTTTCTTTTGATGTTGTTTTCCAATTTGGATGGACGACTAAAATGTATTGTGAGCCTGCTTTTAATGGGTCTGTTGATTGAATACTTAACGTTCGTTTATCGATTAATTGGGAAGTATAATCAACTTCTCCTCCACCGAGTTCAATCAATTGAATTGTATCCGTTGATATCGTATCTTTGTCAATCGGCTGTGTGAAACGAATATCAATTGCTTTTTCAGGATCAATCTTCTCAAGAGGCTCTAATCCATGATACTCTTTATAATCTTCGAGTAGCATTGCTAAATGTGCATCAACTAAAGGTGTCTCGGTTTCAACATCTGGATCAATTCCTTGCTCATTGATCTTGTTATGTTTTGGAGTATAAAAACGTGCATTGCTTATTTTCAAGGCACTTTCATCTGAAAGTTCATATAGTGCCTGCATAAGTCCTTTTCCATATGTAGTTTCTCCATACAACGTTGCTGCATTGGCATCTTTCACAGCTCCTGCAACAACTTCTGATGCACTTGCACTCATATCATTGACAAGTACTGCAGGTTTTCGTTGAAACTGTGTCGTTTGTACGAACGCAGGGAGTGTATAATTACTAACTCTGCTTTCAACGATTAGTGCATTTTTCACTTCAGGAAAAAGACCGATCATACGTTGTGAGGCGGTAACATAGCCACCTGGGTTATTTCGCAAATCGACAATCCACTTTTTCACATCTTCCATTTCACGTAACGCTTTTTTCATTTCTGGAACGGTTTGTTCATTAAATACTGAAACATTCATATACCCAATGTTTCCACCTAATTTTTCCGCTGTTACGCTTGAAAGTTGAATATTTTCACGTGTCAACTGGATGATATACGGTGTGATCGTTTCGGCATGCTGTAAGGTCAACATAACAGTTGTACCTGCTTCGCCTTTAATCTTACCCGTCACTTCTTCAAGCTCCATCTCTGCAGTCTCTTCACCATTGATTGCGATCAATTCATCATCAATTAGAATACCACTTTGAGCAGCTGGACTATTTGGGAAGACATTCGTAACACGAACACCACGCTCACCTTTTTCAATCATGATTCCGATCCCTACGTAAGACTGTTCAATGCTATCTACAAATGTCTGTAATTCTTCTTTCGTCAAATAGGCTGTATATGGATCAAGATGCTCAAGCATCTCCTCAATCGTAGGTTCCTCTAATATTTCTTCATCTAACTCATCTACATAATATCGTTGTAATAGCTCACGAACTTCATCAAGTGGTGAGGCCGCATATGCAGTAGACGTAAAGGTGAAAATCCCTAACAGTAATACTGTTAAAATTTTAATCTGCAATATTCTTACTTTCATAATCTGCGATCTCCTTATCATAAGAAAAACATAAAGTGCGCTTCTATCGGTTACTAACATGAAAACTTATGTTATAAAGGTAAGCCGATAGAACTTATAGCTAAACATTTCTATATGGAACACTTTTTCTATTAATAAAGTCAAACTTCCATCAAGTCATGACTGATGTTCAAGTTTCATATGTATTTTTCAATCATAACGCCCACTTCTAAGTTTCAAACAATCTACTCGTTCTTCTCATCCATGTACATTTTTCACTAAGCGTAAAAAATTATTAATTTAGTAAAACGTGCAAAGGTAGAACGACAGACCTTTTAGATATATTTCTATTTTATCTTTTATTTAACAAATATGATACTATTAATTTACTTATTTTTTACCATATTTGTTGCTAATTGCTGTGATAGTATATATTTTCGTAGTAGAAATTCACATTTTTCTTCAATAGAAGAGATTTCACAACCGTATCGGAATTCACCATCTGTTTGTCGTTTATTACGAATGATAACTTGAACATCGATAGGTAATTGTTCATCAGTAAAATGAATATTATAATGGTTCTTTTCATTTAGAGAACGATTTGCTGTTAAACCAAATCCGTTTCGACTAATATCTACAATTAAACCTTCAATGTTTTCTTGCTCGTGTTCAGAACGTGCACATCCCTTCATCTGTACAGGAATGTGTCCGCTAATACGCGGGTGCTTACGCTTCTCATTCGGAAATTGCTCATTAAATTGTGGAATGAGCATATATAAGTTATTGTCATTTATCTTCAGAATTTGTGTCTCAAATTCAACCCCAGTATATGAACACGTTATGTGGTCACCTGCATTGTAATCTTCAACATTCTTCACAACAACCTTCATTAATTCCCCTTCAAATAAGTAGAGTGCACCTGTGCTTAACAGTTCATCCTTTTTAAGCTTTATGTAATCCATAAAACTCATCCCCCACACCATTTAAAATAACGTGAAACTTATATAAGTTGGGATTTCCCCTTATCCCTTACTTACGGTCAGTTGAAACAATCAAGTAATGGCTGACCTGATACATCTGAACACAACAATCTCTCTTAACTCTAAATATAAATTGCTACATCACATAGGCTAGTATTATAACATGAAAAAGAGTAAAATATGTTAAATATTGAAGGATCTTATCCTATATAAAATGAAAATTCCATCAGTGGAAGTTTTTTGGTAAGCTTCACTAATGGTTATTTGAACCAATCAAGTAATGACTTACGAATATACAACACAATGGAGATGATCAAGTGCTTCTTCCTCTTAAACTTCTCTAATCCTCCAAACTTTTAAAGTAGATGTCTTAGCTTCAGTTCAATCGTGATATGCTTAATAGTGTAAACTAAAGAAAAATAAGGTATTATATAATATAGTTTACGAGATTTATAGTTAATTTATTTTACTTTTTTTAACATTTTTGTGAATTTATAATATTAGTTTGATAATATTTATAATTAAATAGTCGACCACACATTCTTACACTGAGGCAAACGAGCCTTACTTTGTAAAGACATGTAAAATACACAAATCTATCGGTAATAAGCATGTTATGATCTTACCTTTTAGACAGGCTCATTTAGCTACACATTTATAAATGATATTTTGCCCCTTTTTTCTGAAGTATGTTCAATCTTCTTGTAGATTCAGAAAGGTTGTGAGTAAGTTGTTAAAGGATAACAAGCCCCGTTTTTATATAAAAAACGGTGTCATGTTTGCATTTATCTTTACAGCTATTTATGCACTAATTGGTAGCAGTGGCATTTTGCTACTCAACACCTACATCAATACGATTGCAAATGATATTCAACACTATAATACGTTAGTTCATTATAAAAGCTGGGTATTTCTCCTGTTCACTTCTTGTATTATGTTTTACATAGCGTACCGTTTTATTTTTCGTGATAGAGTATACATTAAAAATCTATTAGACACACGCGAAAAATTAGACTTATACGGTGAAGTGTTCAAGCATATGCATGAGGGGTTAATTATTACAGACAAAAATGCAAAAATTATTGAGGTTAACCCATCATTTGTAGAAACGACAGGTTATACAAAACATGAAGTTTTAGGGAAAAATCCGAATATTTTAAATTCAAACATGCATTCAAACGAATTTTATAAAACGATGTGGAACGAAATAGATAAACAAAAGACATGGTCAGGAGAGCTTATTAATCAACGAAAAAATGGTGAAGTATATCCAGAACGGCTAAGCATTACATCGATAAAAGATATTAATGGCAAAACGAAAAACTTCATCGGCGTTTTTACCGATATATCTAAGCAACGACAAGCTGAAGGGAAAATCGAATTCCTGACACACTATGATTCGTTTACGCGTTTACCTAAGCTTCAACTATTTATGAAGCATTTAACGTATTGTGCAACGAGTACCGAGTATGATAAAACTGGTTTTTCCTTATTTATTATCGACATCGGAAAATTAAAACAATTGAATGCTGCATTCGGTTACAAAGTTGGTGATGAACTCATCCAACGTGCAGCAACGCGTATCCATCATCTCTATCGTAGCCATACGTTAGCACGTGTGAATTCGAAGGAATTTGCACTTATCTTACCGAGTGTAACAGAACGGGAAGAAATCACATTTGAAGTCGATAAAATCTTAAAAGGACTTGATGCAGGTTTCGTTATTAACGGCGAACACCTCTTTATTAGTGCAAACATCGGAATTAGTACGTTCAAACATGATAGCACTGATCCAGAAGAATTATATAAGTATGCCCTTCTTGCCAAAACAGCTTCTAAGGAAAATAAGCGAGCATTTCAATGTTTCGGCGATCAATTGCAATCTGATATTAAGCGTAAATTAACGTTAGAGTCACATCTTCATAAAGCTCTCGAAAATAATGAACTGTTGCTCTATTACCAACCGCAAATCGACTTAAAAAGTGAGCAAATTTGTGGACTAGAAGTACTGATGCGTTGGAAACATCAAGAACTTGGAATCGTTTCTCCCGTTGACTTCATTCCACTTGCTGAAGAGACAGGGTTAATTATCCCATTCGGTGAGTGGGTGTTAGAAACAGTGTGTAACAATCAAATAAAATGGGCAAAACAAGGCTATGAACCGATAAAAACAGCGATTAACTTATCACCTAAGCAATTCCAAGACCCGAATCTCGTGAAGACGACTAAACGAATCTTAGAAGAAACAGGCGTTAATCGTTCGTTAATTGAATTTGAAATAACCGAAAGCCTTAGCATGTTTGAAAACAAATCGGTTATTAATACGGTAAAAGATTTACGAAAATTAGGAATTGAAGTATCGATAGATGATTTTGGAACCGGACATTCGAACTTAAGTTATCTTCAGAAACTTTCAATTGATATCTTAAAAGTCGATCGCGCATTCATCTGGGATATTCCAAATAACAAAAGTAATATCGCCTTAACAAAAGCAATCATCGCCATGGCACATGAGTTAAATTTAAAAGTCGTTGCAGAAGGCGTAGAAACTGAGGAACAATTAAGGTTTTTGCAAGAACTCGAATGTGAATTTGCACAAGGCTTCTTTTTCAGTAAACCGTTACCTGAAAAAGAAACACTCGCTTTACTTCAATCAACTAATGAAATAAATCATTTATCTCATTAGTTTAAACACATCTTACTGATAGTGGATGTGTTTTTTACTTCTTAACGGATAATGCTAGTTTATATGTAGAAAGGGTTGTAATCATGACTTATCTCATCATCTTATTAGCAGGAATAATTGCAGGGTTTTTGAATGTTGTTGCTGGAGGTGGCTCACTCATTACGATGCCAATGCTCATCTTTCTTGGCTTACCATCAGCAATGGCAAATGGCACAAACCGTATCGCACTAATGGCGCAAAACATCGTGGCAATTGCCTCATTTCGTAAGAGTGGATATTTTGATTGGCGCTTAAGCACAATGTTAGCTATCCCTGCTGTCATCGGCTCTATTGTTGGTGCGAACGCTGCAATTCAGCTTTCCGATGAATTATTTAACAAAATTTTATCAGTCGTGATGGTCATCGTACTTATCCTCATCATTTGGAACCCAACGAGTAAGTTAACAGAACAAGCATCCGCTTCTAAGAAACATCGCTTACTCATGATCATTTCGTTCTTCTTCGTTGGATTTTATGGAGGATTTATTCAAGCAGGTGTTGGTTTCATTATTATCGCAACATTAACTCTTATCTCAGGCATGTCACTAATTAAGATTAATAGCATTAAAGTATTCGTTGTCGCCGTCTATATGTTATCCTCATTAATTATCTTCATCATTAACGGTCAAGTCGCATGGGGATATGGTCTTACATTAGCTGTTGGAACGAGTATCGGCGCGTTGCTAGGTAGTAAATTCGCAGTTAGTAAAGGTGAGAAATGGATTCGACTCATCCTTATCATCGTTGTCACTGTCATGTCGATTCGTTTATGGTTTTTTAGTTAAATTAAGCTTCCGTTCTAACGCTACTTCTACGTTTTGAAGTAGCGTTTTCTTTCTCCTTATCACTTCTCCAATTGTCACGAACTATTCTTATATTCCTTCAATTCATTACTATTGGTATATTTGGTAGTATAGTATAATTGTGGTAAGAACGTAGGAGGGATGGCTGTGAAGTTAAAAACCAAACTAATTAGTGGGGTTGTAAGCATTTCCGTATTTATCATCCTTGCATGTTCGCTCTTCTCATACTTATCCATACATAATTTTTCTGAGAATGTTAATACAATGACAGACACGTTATCAGAGAATGTTAAGCGAGATGTTAGCGGATTTTCAGGGCATTACGCAGGTACGATGATCCACTTAGACGGGAAACGAACGATTGAACAACTCGATCAATTATTCGATTCTGCAAAATCCAATTTGACCATTCTTAAAGAGCTAACATCCGCCACAAACGGGAACATTGACGAAATACAGACGCTCTTTTCACAATATGTCAAACATGATCCAACGATGAATTCTGTCTTCGTACATACTAACCGCATCAATTATTCTACCAATTCAAATGACCTACTCAATGACAACATTCAAGACCAAGATTGGTACATTCATGCACGTTCCTTAACTGAGAACAAATTTTACATATCAAACGTCATAGAGAATGGTGACAATCCGTACGTGACAGTTAGCACCCCAATTGTAATCGATAACGAAACAACTGGTGTTATCGGTACACATCTCTCATTAGAGAACATCCAACGTTACGTATCAGACGTGAAAGTTGGACAAACAGGATATATTATTTTACTAGATGGCGCAGGTACAATTATTAATCATCCTGATCAAACACTAATTCATCAACCTGTTTCAACATTGCCTTACTACAAGGACACAACAGATGATGGCAAAGTCATTTTAGACATTGAACAAGTAAGCTACTTACCGATTACAGATGAACAATCAAACTGGTCAATTTTATCAGTCATACCTGTTGAAGAAATCCAATCATTCTCAACTACAATTTCACAAAATATGAGTAAACAAATTAACAGTGCGAACGAAAAAAACGATGCCATGCTTCAAACGATGACGTCTATTCAAGGGCTCGTTATCCTCATCCTGATCGGATTGACAGTATTTATTAGCTGGATGATGGCTCAATACTTTATCCGTCCAATTCAGAAGCTGTCCCTCTTTATGGAATCAGTTGCTAGTGGCGATTTAACACAAACAATGACAGTGAAATCGAAGGACGAAATTGGTTCACTACTAAAATCCGTCAATAAAATGATTGATAGCTTACGGACAATTGCTACAAGCATCAATCACTTAACAGAAGATGCGAAAAAAGATGCACACATTCTTCAAGACCAAGCTGAAACCTCTGCAAATGTTTCAACAGTGATTACAAGTGCAATGGATGAAGTATCTTCAGGCTCAGAGTTATTAAGTACTGACCTCGTGAATATGTCAAATCATGTGAATGATAATGTATCATCGATCAATACGATGAACGAAAATCTAACAACGATTTCTGATCACTCAAGAAAAACGATGGAAGCATCCGAACATGGGCGTCATGCAATGGAAGAAATACGTGGTAGCATGCAAACCATTGTTAAACAGAGCAATGAATCTTCACATCTGATGAAGTCACTCGATACACGCTTACATCAAATTAGTGACATCACACAGTTGATTCACGATATCTCTGAACAAACAAACTTACTTTCACTAAATGCATCCATTGAAGCAGCACAAGCTGGTGAACATGGACGTGGATTTGCAGTTGTAGCTCAAGAAGTGAAGAAGCTCGCCCAACAAAGTAGTGAAGCAGTCGACAGTGTCTCAACGTTAATTCAAGAAATTCAAGCTGATTCGAAGAAAAGCTTAGCCTATATTGAAGAAAATCAATCGTCAATTGATGACGGAGCCAAGCTCGTTCATAAGAGTGAAGAGAGCTTTGTACGCATCAGCGATTTTGTCAAAGAATTATCAACTGACATTGATCACATTGCTCTTGAAAGTGACAAACTAACCGAAAGTAGCAAAGAAATACTAGATTCCATTGAACGGATAACTAGCGTTAGTCAAACGACTACAGCTGGCGTTGAAGAAGTGATGGGCACATCCGTTGAACAGCAAAATACAGTTGAGAAAGTGAACAACATTTCAACGAACCTACGCAAGCTAACCGAACAATTACAAAAATCCGTTTCCACATTTAAACTCGAACAAGAAAATGATACTGAGCATGAGTAAAGTTAACGTGGCTACACTTTAAGTTTTTTTAACTAAAAGTATCCTTTGAAGCGTTTCTGTTCATTCAGAAATGCTTTTTTATTCCTAATTGATATGATATTAGTTTAAAACTATGGCGTAACCTAGCTTTTTTAGGTGTGCGCCATTTTATTTTTAAATAAAGATAATTTCAAAACTCATTCCCTTCTTTATTTACAATAATTAACTTTTTGTTTTCAAGGTCCTCACGAGTAGTATTATGAAGTATCCATACTTGTATATCTGTTTTACTCATAATTATTAACAAGTTTAATAGTAATGTTCAGGATTTTGGTGCTCTTATGGATACAATGGAATTTGTGATGAAGGTCTCAGCCATTCTTCTCATCGTTACAATTCTATTAAATGTAATTACTTTGATTAAGTATCGAGTCAGAACAGTCAAGTAGGCTGAGAATTTCCCAGTTATTAATCAGGAAAGTGTTAGTTGAGAAGCACTTCAAAAAAATCGACAAAACGCAGAGGATGCTCTAACCTCTGCGTTTCGTCTCAACGATTTTGTATATGATGTTCAACCTATAAAACAATCAATTTAGAACATATTCAAACTCTATTTGAGACGAATTAGGCTACAAATTATGTATGGCAAGCTCGTCTCCTCTTTTCTTTCCAAAATACGATTGTGAGAAGAAGTAATAATAACGGTATAAACTTAACTATTATCGTTAGACTGCTTGAACCGAGGAAAATAAATGAGACAGGCAGAGAAGTGATAAAACTAATCAACATGTATATCCATGACTTTGTTAAGATACCAATGACACCTGAGATGACAGACACGCCTAATACCATTTGCCACAATAGAATAATTATCATTAATGTATTCAATAATCCCCACCCCAACTACTAGTCATATAGAAAATTTTAACATATACCATCAAACTCCTCTACCTTAACGTCAATTCATTCCGATATTTTTATAACCTAGTAAGACCATCTCTCCACCTTTTGCATAAGGTAAAGAAACTGATATTTTTACAATTAAGGAGAGACGTACATCATGACACATTCTTATATCGACATGCTTGCAAGTTTCGGTGTGCACAGTGCACATCCTGGAGGAATTGATTTCTCAAAGCAATGCCTTAAAAATGAACAAATCGATGAACAGTCTGTTATTTTAGATGCAGGTTGTGGGCTGTGTGAAACGAGTGCATGGATGGCAGATAACTTTGACTGCGAAATTTATGCATTAGATAACCATAAACATATGCTTGAAAGGGCAAAATCACTACTTCCTAAAGAGCTTTCATCGATTAACCTCGTGAATGGTAGTGTTGAAAAGATGCCTTTCTCAGACGAAACTTTTGATCTTGTCTTATCAGAAAGTACCGCTAGTTTTACAAATACTTCAGAAACGTTAAGCGAATATTATCGTGTCCTTAAACCAGGTGGTACATTACTAGCTATTGAAATGACAAACTCTGAAGCTGACAACGACATCATTAGAGATTACAAAAGTTTCTATCATATAAACGAGCTCTATTCTAAAACTGAATGGGTCGATGCCTTAACGAACGCAGGTTTTTCTAGTATCGTTGCCTCACCTGTGCCTCCTAATAAAGGTTTTACACAATTATCACCAAGTGAAAACATTCCTGCTGAACATATACAGTTATTAAATCATCATCAAAATTTAGTCGAAAAATCGAACAACAAGATTGTAGGATATCTATATCGTTCTAAAAAGTCCTCAAAATCGTGACAAGCGTACAATCTCTTTAACTCTCCTCTTCATACACTATGGTGAAAACATTTATCGAGGAGGGGAAAACATTGGCATGCAGACATTATGAAACGTGTAGGCAATACCGTGGTCGTATGGTACACATCACCGATAAATCAGGTCGTGTACACACTGGAAGAATTCGAAATGTAGACCGTCGTTACGTCTACCTTGATCGACCGAGACGAGGCCTAGGCGGATACGGTTATGGCTATTACGGTGGCTATGGTGGTTATGGATGTTACGGTGGCCGCTGTTTTGGTGCACTTGCACTTGGCGCAATTGCAGGTATCGCAATTGCAGGGCTTCTATTCTGGTAAAAGTAACACGGCATCATTCAACTTTCCCATGCTCGACTTACAGGTTAGTTGAAACGATCTGACATTTGATTCCCACTTCTATCTATTCCAAAATCGAAGCTTCTGTTAAGAAATTCAATAATAAAAGTGAAAAAACAGGAATCCTACGATGCCTGTTTTTTCTACTTATTTAACGTTGCTCAACTTCTTCATACGGATGTGCAACCCACCCTGTCTGATCGATAAATAAGCGAACTGCGACAACTTGACGTTCATCTGATAACGTGAAGAAATGTGGTGTATTTTCAGGAACAGAGATAACATCACCTGCTGTTAGATCCACATCAAAATAACCTGTTTGTTCATCTCCTTTAATGATAAATGTACCGCTGCCTGCTGTAATGGCACGTACTTCATCTTCTGTATGAGTGTGCACTTTTTCAAACTTTTTTAAGATTGCTTCTAAGTCAGGAGTTTGATCATTTAAGACGACAACATCCCAATTTTTATACCCTCTTCGCTCGGCAAGAGAACGAATGTCTGTATCAAAAACTTGTAACACTTCTTCCTTTTGTGAATCATTAATCTTACAATTTCCACGCAAATCTTCTGATAGCTTCTCTACATCCCAATGCTCATATAAAACGTCAAACTGATCGAAAAATTGCTTCACATTCTCTTCCCCTGAAATTACTTCACCTGTATTTCTCACTTTAACAATTGCCATTCTTCGTTCCTCCTCTTTATTATTACGAAATTGGTTGTGTTAATGTTAATAGCTTTACATGCCAACTGAACATGAACTCACAAGCTTCTAAATACTTCTTCGCTTCAAAAGCTGTTCTTCCCCACACTGTTATGCCATGATTACGAATGAGTACAGCACCAGCGTCAGCTTTCACGTGTTGCGCCAACTCTTCTGCTAATGTTGGGATGTCGGCATGATTTTTAATAATTGGAATATTAAGCTTTGCATCCTCTTCCCACATCCCACATGCTTTAATAATTTCTTGCCCTGTAAATGACACTTCACCAATATCACCATACAATTCAGAAATAACATTGTTATCAATTGTATGCACATGTAGGCTACATCCTGCTTCTGTTTCTTGATAAATATGACAATGAAGCAACGTTTCCGCTGATGGCCTAAGGTGTGTTTCTTCTACTGGATTTCCACGTTTATCAACTAAGAGAAAGTCTTCGTTTGTCCGCTTTCGTTTATCCTTGCCACTAGCTGTGACTAGAAAATGGAGCGGAGCATCGCTCACCTTAATCGATAAGTTTCCACTCGTACCGAAAAACCAATCTCGTTTGGCAAGCTCATCCTTCACATCTGCAAGCTGTTCCCATTCTGTTTCATAAGCACTCATACCCTCACCTCTATCTCACGTAAGCCATTCATTACGTCATAGAACGTTTCAAATGATTCATGTCGAATCGATAATTGCTCACATTTCTCTAATAAATAATCACAAGCAAACACGTAATCTGCTAATTTCGCTTGCTCTAAATCTGTAACTGAATCACCGATGACAATTTTATATGCATCAGACGGTGCTAGCTTACGAATCAGGGACGTTTTACAACAGCCACACCCGTTCTGACACTGTTCATCACACGAATACGGCCATAAAATGTTGATCGTTTCTTGTGAGAAATCTGCCTCGTTGCAGTAAATATCTTCTCTTGGAATAATTCCTTCTAATAGGGGATAAACGAAAAATCCTATACCTCCACTAAGTACCTTTAGCTCATAATCATGCTCCTTCGCAAACTGTACAAATTCAAGGAAACCCGGACGTAGTTCAGCTTGGGTCACAAGATAGTCAGTTAGCTCAGCACGTTTTGAACTAGTGATAAGTGCAAACATCTGACTTACCCCCTCTTGAATCGAAATGCGTTGTTCAAGTACAGCATCCTTAATCGCTTCCCATTCAGGTGGAGCAAACTGTTTCATCAATGCGATAATGTTGTCATTTAGTGTAATCGTGCCATCGAAATCACAAAAAATCATTTTCTTACTCATGCCTTCACCTCACTACTGCCCCACTGTTCAATTGCTTGCTTCAATTCAGGTGCGCTCTTTATTGCTTCTTGTAACGAAATGCCATCAACAACAGCATCAATCGCTTGTCGAAATGCCTTACCTCCAGCAATCACCCCTGCTTTATGGCCAAATATACCTCCTCCTGCATTAATGACACAATCTAAACCAAAGTCTCGGTACAGAAGTGGTACAAGACCTGGATGAATACCTGCTGAAGGCACTGGCAAAGCAGGTTTGAACGGGATCGAATCTGTTGTAAGATTTTCTGCTACTGCCAATGCTTGCCCTCGCTCAAGTGCAACACTGCCATAAGGCGATGGATAGAGCACAAGATCTGCACCTACATAACGCAATAATTTCCCAAGCAATAATTTTGTCGAAATTCCGTACAATGGTGATGATGTATACGCGCCACTTACCGCAGGATGTGCCATAATCGGAACGTGAATATTAGGGTCTTCTCTTAATGCTTGTAACACATCTAATCCATATGCAAATACGTTAAATAACAGTAAATCTGCACCTAGAGAAACTGCTCTTTTTGCCTGTTCTTTCAAATCGAACGTTCGTCCCGTCAAATTCACAGCGTATAACGTTCGTTTCCCTGTACGTTGATACGCTTCTTCTAATCCTTGTACACATGCAGGAATACGTTCTTCGATAGATGTAAGTGGGTTCTCAAAGAGAATTTCATCATCTTTGACGATATCAATACCACCGAGTGATTGATCTTTAATTTGTTCTCGTAGTTCTGCTGCATCCTTTCCAATCACACCTTTAAAAATGCTCATTAACAACGGTCGTTCGTGTACACCTGTTAGATCTCGAATTCCTTGCACACCAAAGGCTGGACCAGGGAATGACTTGTATAATTCTTCCGAAAATCCCAAATCTAGTAACTTAATCGCACCATCAAGTGATAGTTTTCCAAATACAGTCGTAAGGATTGCTGGTAAATCAAATGTGAAATTTACAGACGGATAGGCGATTTTGATAATGCCTCGTTGGCCTTTCTTACTTAAAAATGCATCCGTTACATCATCATTCGGTAATTTTTCTACACTGATGACTTCGCCTTTATGCTTTCTTAATTGTTCTTGTTCTACAGTCGGTAACGTCGTCCATGATCCAACGGTTAATCCAAGTGCAATCCCTTCAGCCTTTTTTTCCAGATTAAAACCTTCATCATGAACCAAATATGTTGCAATGATATTACTCATATTCTCACCCTTCCTAATCGACTTTTGCTTCTCGTTCTCTTTAATACCCTTAAGCATATATACGCAAAAAAACCTCTATCTACGCTGAGAAAGAGGTTGAAATTCATTCAAACATTCTTATCTCTCAGCCGAATGACTGCAAGACTTAGCACCGTGCTTCGTAATTGAAGTCGGTTGCCGGGCTTCGTAGGGCTTGTTCCCTCCACCTGCTCTTGATAAGATTTATCGATATTTGTTTGTTAGCACTTTTCAGAAATTTAATTTGGATTATGCCAGTGAATTTTCAAATTGTCAATCCTTATTTTAAAATTATCCTTTTCACTAGATCTGATAATCCAGAAGCTTACCTCATAAAAAAATAAAAATTCTAAAAATATTCTTGACAAGACTAGCCTAACGAATTTAGTATTAGTCTCAAGCAAAAACAAAACTTCATAAACGTTGCAAGCTCTTATCATGAGTTGGCGGAGGGAATTGGCCCTACGAAGCCCAGCAACCGGCCGAAATACCATTGTGATATGGGGCGCTATATGCGCCATTAACGTTAAGGCACGGTGCTACATCCACCAGAAAGCAGTTGCTTTCTGAAAGATAAGAGGAGTGAAGCATATGTGCATTCAATCCTCTTTCTGTCGGAAAGAGGTTTTTTATTTGTTTGAAATTTTTATGTGGAGGGATTAAATATGACAACAGCAGAGCGTATTGATAAGTACGAACCGTTAACAGAACAAAAAGTCATTCAGCTCGTCCAACAGTTGAGATTGCTACCATCTGATGGCGCACTCACTTGTGAAGAAATTGGCGATGGGAATTTGAATTATGTATTTCGTGTTATAGACGAACGTTCACAACAATCATTAATTGTGAAACAAGCACTTCCTTATGCAAAAGTTGTTGGGGAAAGCTGGCCACTTTCTTTAAACAGAGCAAGCATCGAATATCAAGCGTTAAGGATTCAAGGTGAACTAACACCTGATTTCGTTCCAAAAGTTTATTATTCAGATACAACGTATGCGATCACGATCATGGAGGACTTATCACAATTTGATATATTAAGAGGCAAACTAATTGATGGTGAACATTACCCCAACCTTGGCAAACATATCGGGGAATTCATTGCAAAAACGTTATTTTTCACGTCCGACTTTTACTTAGATGCTGAAACGAAGAAACAACGTGTAAAGCAATTTATTAACCCTGACCTGTGTAAAATCACTGAAGACCTCGTTTTCACAGACCCGTTCTTCGATCATGATACAAATGATTTTGAAGAAGAACTACGTGAGGATGTTGCAAACATTTGGGACGATCTTCTCTTAAAATTAGAAGTCGCAAAATTGAAAAAGTTATTCTTAACTCGTAGTGATGCACTCGTTCATGGCGACTTGCACACAGGGAGTATCTTTGTCACCGAAACCGACACGAAAGTCATTGACCCTGAATTTGCTTTTTACGGACCTCTTGGATTTGATATCGGTCAGTTTATCGCCAACATCCTTTTAAATGCAATTACGAAACAACAAGAACAGCAGCGACAGCTACTACAACTAATCACTGATACTTGGGAGCATTTCAGCGAGACATTTACAGAACTTTGGAAAACGCAAGGTCAAGAAAAGTATACGCAAGTAGACGGTTATGTGGAACATGTCCTTACAGAAACATTTGAAGATGCAATCGGATTTGCTGGCTGTGAAATCATTCGACGCACAATTGGGCTTGCACATGTCGCAGACTTGGATGAAATCACTGAATATTCGGAACTATTAAGCTCAAAACGCCATGCTCTATCACTCGGTAAGGAACTAATCTTCCAACGAAGCAAACTGACATCACCAAGACAAATTACATTGTACTAAAAGGAGGTGCACCATATGACAAATACATCTACAAAACCGATTCAATCTGTTCAGTGGCATGATGGCAAGCTTATCCTATTAGATCAACGGATGCTACCACTTGAAACAAACTTTGTCACACTTCAAACGAGTGAACAAGTATGGGAAGCAATTCACTCGTTAACCGTTCGCGGTGCACCTGCCATTGGCATCACCGCTGCTTACGGACTCGCATTAGCAGCCGAGCAATTTGTTGGCGATAATTTTGATGAATTCAAGCACTATGTCCATCAACAACAGCATTTTCTCACAAGTGCACGACCAACTGCGGTTAATCTTACGTGGGCACTTGAACGACTCGTTAGCATACTGCAAGCACACAATGACATCACTGAAGCAAAATCAGCTTTGTTGAAGAAAGCACATGAGATTCAACGAGAAGATGAACACGTTTGTCGAAGTATCGGTGAACACGCATTCTTGTTATTTAACGATGGGGATCGAATCTTAACACACTGTAATGCAGGTGGTATCGCAACCGCCAAATATGGAACGGCACTTGCCCCTTTTTATATTGCGAAGGAACGTGGTGTTCATTATCAAATTTTCGCATCTGAGACAAGACCTGTCCTACAAGGTGCTCGACTTACGACTTGGGAATTACAGCAAGCTGGCATCGATGTAACGTTGATTACTGACAATATGGTTGCCCACACGATCAAAACGAAAAACATCAATGCGATTATCGTTGGTGCTGACCGTATCGCAGCAAATGGAGATACCGCAAACAAAATCGGAACATTTGGGTTAGCACTTATCGCCAAAGCCTTGAACATTCCGTTCTATGTGGCAGCACCTCTGTCAACAATCGACTTACAAATTCGCTCAGGTGATGAAATTCCAATTGAAGAAAGACAGGCACGTGAAGTCACACATTGGCATGACAAAGCTGTTGCACCTGATGGAACCCAAGTATTCAATCCGGCATTTGACATCACACCACATCACCTAATCAGTGCAATTATTACTGAAAAAGGCATTATACATGACAACTTTGAAGCTGAACTACACAACTTATTCGAGAATACTAAAGGAGCACAAACAAAATGAAAAAGAATCTTTCTAAACTATTCATCTTATTACTAGCACTTAATATCTTTTTAATTGGTTGCACAAATGAACAAGACGCCGTTAGTAGTCAACCTGCTGATGAACCAACTGAACAAGTAGATGTCATAAATGAAGATACAAACAAAAATACCAGCACAGCAACGATTCCAGAAGCAGTAAATAAACCGTTAAAGATTGCTGCGATTATGCAAATGTCAATTGGTACGTTTTCTTCCCAATACGTCGCAGGCGTGAAAGAACAAGTGGAGAAATTCGGTGGCGAGGTACAAATCTATAACTCAAACAATGATCTCGCTCAAATGGCAACACACTTAGATACAGCGGTTAACCAAGGCGTAGATGGCATTCTTATTGATCACGGACGTGCAGATGCACTCGAAGCTGGTGTAAAGAAAGCAATTGAAGCTGGTATTCCTGTCGTTGTATTTGATAACGATATTGATCTTCCAGGCGTAACGAAAATTGACCAAGATGATTATAGCCTTGCTTGGGATTCACTGAAAACACTTGCTCAAGATATCGATGGTGAAGGTAACATCGTCTACATTTGGGTTGGTGGATTTACACCAATGGAACGACGCAATGTCATTTATGAAGCGTTCAAAACACGTTATCCAGCCATTCAAGAAATTGCACGCTTCGGGACCGCAAGTGCCAATACTGCACTCGATACTCAAACACAAATGGAAGCAATTTTGAAGCAATATCCGAAAGGTGAAATCGATGCCGTTTTCGCACCATGGGATGAATTTGCTAAAGGTGCTGTTCGAGCAATCGAACAAGCGGGACGTGATGAAATTAGCGTCTATGGAATTGACTTAAGTGATGAAGACTTACAAATAATTCAAAAGGAAAATAGCGCTTGGAAAGCTTCAGCTGCAACAGATCCAGCCGAAGTTGGTAAAATCCAAGTCCGCTTCCTCTATCAAAAAATTGCAGGCGAACCAACACCTCAGATTTTTTCACTTGATCCATATCTCGTGAAACAAACTGATCTTCCTAAGCAAAACATTTCAATGGATGAAATTGGTGACTACATCGATGGTTGGGGCGAATCGAACGCTGCCACTTCCGCTTGGATGGAACAACTCGAACAACAAGTGAAAGAGTGATTCACATGTTAGAAATGAGACATATTTCAAAATCGTTTGCAGGAAATACCGTTCTAAACGATATTTCCTTCTCTGTTCAATCTGGTGAAGTTCACGCTCTATTGGGCGTGAACGGAGCTGGAAAGAGCACATTAATGAAGATCCTTTCAGGTGATTATGTGAAAGATCGTGGTGACATTTCTATCAATGGTGAGCTAGTTGACATTCACGACCCTCATTCTGCTAAAAAAGCTGGAATTGGCATTGTCGTGCAAGAGGTCGATACAGCACTTATTCCTACACTATCTGTTACCGAAAATCTCATTCTTGATGACTATGTAAATCAGAGGCGCTTCACCTTCAATTCTTGGTCAGCGAGAAAGAAACGAGCACGTGAAATGCTTGCTGCAATTAATGTTGAGATTGATGTGACGAAGGAAATCTCAGAATGCACATTGTCTGAAAAACAAATGATTCTTATTGCCAGAGCCGTTGCCCAACAAGCTCACTATCTTATTTTAGATGAGCCAACTGCTCCACTTAGTGAACAAGAACGACAAAAGCTCTTTCACGTCATTAATCAGCTTAAAGAAACTGGTGTAAGTATCATTTACATTTCACATCACCTTTCTGAAATTAAGCAAATCACTGATCGGCTCACTATTTTACGAGATGGTAACGTGATCGTGACCGAACAAACAGACAATATTGAACTAGGAGACATCATCCACCATATGTTAGGTAATCAGATCACACAACTGATTAAGCCAATACGCCGTGAAACGTCTTCAACACCTTTATTCGAAGTAAATGACCTTTTCATTCCACAAACAGGTACAACGATTAACTTAACCGTAAATGAAGGTGAAATTGTTGGAATAGCAGGACTACTTGGTGCAGGTAAGACAGAAATTGCTCGTACATTATTTGGATCTACACCTACTAGTAGCCCTTCATGTACCGTTCGAGGTAAGAAAGTTTCAATTTCATCGTCTTATGAAGCGATCAAAGCTGGCCTATGTCTCATACCTGAAGAACGAAGAAAAGAAGGCATCTTAGTTGATTCATCTGTACGTGAAAACTTAACACTTCCTTCATTACAAACTTTCACAAGTCAGTTCATTGTCAATCGGACTAAGGAAGAACAATTTTCTGAAAAACAAATCAATCGTTTAAAAATAAAAACACCTAACTCTACAACACAACTCCGTTACCTTAGTGGTGGTAACCAACAAAAGGTTTCGATTGGGAAATGGTTGAATGAAACAAGTGAAGTTTACCTATTTGATGAACCGACAAAAGGCATCGATATTGGCGCTAAAAAAGACGTCTTCAAGCTCGTTCACGAACTCGCGAATGAAGGTAAAGGCATTCTCTATTTCACGAGTGAATTTGAAGAATTACTTGAAATTGCCGATCGAATTCTCGTTTTACATCATGGTGAACTAATCACATCATTCGCTCGTGGCGAAGCGACACACACATCACTTATGCAGGCTGCATCTGGAGGGGTTATAGATGAAACAATCAGTTGAAGCTTACGAACAACTTCAACGACCAAATCGTGTGACCGATAATCTCATACATTTTCTCGTCAAATATGGTACGTTGCTCGCAATTGGTCTCATAATCATTTTTTTCAGCATCGTAAATGAACGGTTTTTATCCTATGAAAACTTTGCTGATATTTTACGTTCCATTTCTATCGTTACACTACTCGCAATCGGTGTTACCTTCACGTTAATTGTGGATGGGTTCGACTTATCAGTGGGTTCAACCGCAAGTCTTGCAACGATT
This sequence comes from Bacillus solimangrovi, assembly GCF_001742425.1. Taxonomy (GTDB): domain Bacteria; phylum Bacillota; class Bacilli; order Bacillales; family Bacillaceae_N; genus Bacillus_AV; species Bacillus_AV solimangrovi. Next base: position 9,810 of record NZ_MJEH01000030.1, on the reverse strand, counting down.
GCAAGTGCAATGATGCTCGTTTGGTTTAGACAAGAGCTGCTGATCGCAATTCTCGTTCCACTCTTATTAGGATTGCTCGTTGGGTTATTGAATGCATTTGTCGTCGTTAAGATTAAAATCCCTGATCTACTAGGGACGTTATCTGTCATGTATATCGTAAACGGTATTCAACTAACGATGACGAAGGGTTTCTCAATCTATAACAATATGCCAATGCAAGATGGCTCTACTGCTCCAGGGAAGTTCATTCCTTCTTTCTTATTCATCGGACAAGGTGAACTATTCTCGATTCCCTTCCCTGCTATCTTAATGATCGGTGCAGTCATAATCGTACACCTTATCCTGTCCTATACGACATTCGGTCGCTTGCTCTACATTACAGGTGGAAATAAGGAAGCGGCACGTCTATCAGGTGTTCGAGTTGAACGATATCGCGTTTACGCTTACGTGTTAAGCGGATTGTTCGCAGCGATCGCAGGAATCGTTCTCGCATCACGAATTGGAACTGGGCAAGTATCTGCTGGTGCACCGCTACTCATGGATGGTGTTGCCGCAGCCTTAATCGGATATTCTGTATTTGGAGCTGGCAAACCAAATGTATTCGGTACGTTTATTGGTGCTATCTTAATTGGGATTTTACTAAATGGTTTTACAATGATGAACGTTCCCTACTATGCCCAAGATATTATAAAAGGAACCATTCTCGTCGGTGCGTTAGCATTCACGTACATTCGGAAAGGGAAGTTTTCATAAAGTAGACAACAAGCACCTAATGCTCTATAGCAGAAGGTGCTTATTTTAGAAATGAACCTTTTTCATTTTTGTACTAGTTTGTTGATTAGTTGTATTGATAAAGTGAAACTTTCATCAGTATGAGTTTCTCTACATCCCTCAATTGAAACGTGATAAAATTAGATCATTATTATCATTGAAAATTCCAAAAATTCATAATGAGAGGATGAGAGAACTGAACATTTCATTCATACCTCCTTCAAAATGTTTGAGAGAATTTATCGATTGTTATTGGATATGGGAATCCGATGAAAACTCATTAACTGAGTTACCTAGAATTTTACCTAGTACAAATATAGAGGTAGTTTTTTACTATCAATCTCCTTTTATTTGCACTGATCATAATAATAATTCATCGAAGCTTCCTCTAGCTCATATTGTAGGTGTACAAAAAACTTATATGGACTTATGTGCGACTGGACAAATTGGACTGATTGCTATTCGTTTTTTACCTGGTACATTTCATCAATTTTGCAAAGAACAAATAGGAGAATTTACTGACCATATATGTAACATTTCAGAAGTATGGGGACAACTAGGCGATGAATTACAATATAAAATACATGAAGCTTCTACAACTCAACATCGGATTGATATTATCGAACATTATCTATTGCTACTTTTAAAAAGCTATTATAAAAATACTACTCATCAAGCGATTCAATCTTACGCTATCAATCAACTGATGCAATCAAATAGTAAAAAAACAATCCCACATATCTGTAATGAAGTTGGTATTAGCCAAAGACAACTACAAAGAATTTTCAATGACTTAGTTGGAGTTAGCCCAAAATACTTCCAAAAAATCTCGATGTTTGAAAATACTTCTCGAACTATATGTTTACTTAAGGAGCATGAATATCTAACTATTATTCTGGAAAATGGCTACTATGACCAAGCTCATTTTATTAATATTTTCAAACAACTTTCTGGTACGAACCCGCTCTCTCTCCTATCCAAAAACTTTATGTCGTATTTTTACAATACTGTAATAACTCCATCACCTAACATGTAATAGAACCTATATTTTTGGAGGGATGGAGAATGAAACTTTGGAAACTGAGCGGTGTATTTCTAATTGCAACAGGAATAATACACACTATTGTAGGACTCATTATTGGATGGACAATATTAGGGGAGATTATCAAGGAAGGTCTGTTCAATACAGTAGTAACTCAGCATGACCGTAATGCAGTAATATGGTTTATACTATGTGGTGTCTTTTGGATTATGATTGGACATTTTCTCCACATATATCTAAAAGAAATAAACATGCCTGTTCCACGTTTCATCGGCTGGTATTTTCTGATTATCTCACTTTTTGGAGTACTAATTTCCCCTATATCTGGATTTTGGTTATTTATACCACAGGCTTTGATCATTATATTAGCCCATCCAAAACGAGCACTGCCTCATTGATAGACACAACACTTATTTTTCTAATAACATTGTAAAGATAGATGTTTCAGTAATCATGCTTAGACGATTTAGACTGTCTAAGCATGATTACTGTTTTTTCCCGTTCATTCCAGCTTTTATTCGTTTAACGAAAACTACTTCATTACTATTCATGTTACTTCTAGATGAGTCCGCGTCTAATCGGGTTTGCAGATACAGGTACTTTGCCTAATTCTCTTGTCCAGACTCATAATTGCCACATATGATAGATTTCATGTGCAATGATATGCCTCATAACTTTACCCCAATAGAAAGGAAAGCATCGTGTGTATATCGAAGTAATGCATCTAGCATTATAGATCCCATTCTATAAGATACGTGTTTAATTGTTTGGTGGAGGTGAGTGGAAATTAAACGAATGTTCTCGCTTTTGGTAAGCCTCGTTATTATTTTAGAGGGATGTAACACAACTAATTCTCAACAAGATGACTTCAACATATGGATTGACGATTCTACTAGCACTCAAGAAACCAAAGAGTCAGCCATTGAAAGACTTAACAACGCTAACATTGACTACAAAGTAGATGATGAAGGCAACATCTTGATTAAGGAAAGCGATATCGATAAAGCCGTTATATGTTGTTCCTAAAACCCTAGTGACATTCATGCTCACTGGGGTTTCTTATAAGTGATCGTCCTTCTTCACTTAACCCTTTACACCATTAATACCATTCTTCTTTAACCATCTAGTTATATTGAGATAATCCTTTCAATAATTACACCCTATTCATTTTAAAATTGTGTTAAATCAAATCTATTAATTGCTTTCCCTTTTAAACAGCATATCCCTTTAAATATTGTGAATTTACACACATAAATAGGTAATAGGGAGCTTATGTTAGAACATAGATATATGTTAATCAACTACACAGGATTGTTCTATAAACATGATTCAATTTACGAAAGGAGAACTTAAATTGAAAAATAAATTAAGAAGGTCTTCATCAGATAAGGCTTTATTTGGGGTTTGTGGGGGCATAGCTGAGTATTTCAACATATCTTCATTTTTTGTAAGACTTATATTTATTTTCCTACCTGCTAATCTATTAATATATTTCATTTTTAATATAGCGATGCAAGACGACCCTTCTGATTTATCTAACCATTAAAACATCAATACAATCATATTCACATAATTTATGAAAATAGGATAAGCAAAAAGGAATGTGCACACCTCAGCACATTCCTCTTTCACCTTTATTTACATATCATCAATTACGATATACGTTGCTTTTATCGGGCCATGTACACCGACGATTAAGTTCATTTCGATGTCCGCACTATTACTTGGACCTGAGATAAAGTTCACACATGAAGCGACCACTTCACCACGTATTACTTGCTCGCGAACAGCTTGCGCAACTTGTGTCATACGCGGAACGATCGTGCTCTTAGGCACGAGTGCAATATACGTTGCTGGTAAGAGACTGACAGAACGCCCTTTCCCATTGTCACTAAAGAGGACAACTGTACCTGATTCAGCTAATGTTGCATCGCTGAACGTGATTCCTACATCAGCTTTGGCTGAAATACCAAGGTTTTCCTTGCCTCCATTTTTGTCCCAAACATGTACGTCTATCTCTTCGTTCGGAAGTGTTGTTGATAAGTAATCGCACAAACCAATTTCTTCAAAGCGTACATCATCGGACGTTACGACCGATTTGCCTCCGTAATGACTTATTACATCAGAAATCGCTTGTTTAACACCCGCTTTATTCGTTTGCACAAAATCAGTATGAATATAGTTACATTGTTCTTTCAACGCTTGTACTAGTTCATCTTGAGAGTACCCTTTAAACACGTGATGCTGTGGTTGATGCTTCCACGTTGGGCGTTCAACATATGTGCGTTGTTCACGTCCGAGTGTTTTAGTAATGTTCCTTAAGAAACTTTTTCGATTTTGAATTGTTCCTTTTGTCATGAACGCACACCACCTTTCTCACGGTTTTTATACCAATCTCGAAAACGTTCTTTATTCGGTGCAGGGAAATCACGAATTGATGTCCAGTTTTTCAGCAGTCCTGGACCATTCGTAATTTTGTCATCCTTCACAAATGGCTTCATCATCGTTGGCGCTAACTTCGTTCCAACGTTATACATCGTTGGATTTGCTGTTCCCATTCGGAATGCTTTCATTGATAAGTTCTCAAACTTTGGTGCACGTCCTTCATTTTCAACAATGTTTTGACGGTGTTTAAGTAGTAAGTCATGTAAAGGAATCCCTACTGGACACGCTTCTGTACATGCTGCACATAAGCTTGACGCATACGGTAATTCTTTATATTCATCATAACCACCTAATAGCGGTGAAATAACTGCACCAATTGGACCTGGATAGATCGATCCGTACGAATGACCACCTACATGACGGTACACAGGACAAACATTGATACATGCTGCACAACGAATACAGTGTAACGCTTCTTGGAATTGAGTTCCGAGAATTTTTGAACGTCCATTATCGACGATAACAAGATGGAATTCTTCAGGACCATCAACATCACCTTCTTGTTTTGGTCCTGTTAATGCCGTGATGTAACTCGTTAGTTTTTGCCCTACTGCCGCACGTGTTAATAGACTAACTAACACTTCCATCTCTTCCCATGTTGGTACGATCCGCTCCATTCCCATGACTGTAATTTGTGTCTTCGGAACAGTTGTCACCATACGTGCATTTCCTTCATTCGTAACGAGTGAAATTGTTCCTGAATCCGCAATCGCAAAGTTACAGCCTGTAATGCCAATATCTGCTTGTAAAAACTGTTCTCGAAGCTGTTCACGTGCAAACAACGCCAATTCCTCTGGTTTTTCAGTTTTATCGTAACCAAGCTTATCACGAAACACATCACGAATCTGTTCTTTGTTTTTGTGTAATGCCGGTGCTACGATATGTGAAGGTGGATCGTGGTCATCTACCTGTAAAATCCATTCACCGAGGTCCGATTCAACGACGTCACAGCCTAATTGTTCTAACGCCTCGTTCATACTAATTTCTTCTGTCACCATTGACTTTGATTTGACGACCTTCTTGCCATCCTTTTTCTTCACAACGTCCTTAATGTATTCGTTCGCTTCTTCTGCTGTTTCTGCAAAGAAAACGTGCCCACCACGTGCTGCAACATTCTCACTTAGTTGCTCCAAATAATAATCAAGGTTCTCTAACGTGTGTTTGCGGATCTCCTCACCAAGCTTACGCCATTCTTCCCAACTGCCAAGCTCTTCGGCTGCATTTAAACGCCCATTACGAAGGCGACCTTGTGCTGCGGAAACCGCTCCACGCATAAAATCATTACCAATTCCATTCTGTACACGATCCTTGAAATCCGTGTTTCCGATCTTCATTGCCATGCTTTTCTCCCCCTCTCCGTTAACGACTATTCAATACAGATGCAATATGCATTACTTTAATCGGTTTGCCTGTACGTTCAATTCGTCCACCGATATTCATCAAACAGCCACAATCTGCACCTACTAAAATATTAGCCTGAGTTTCTTCTACGTGCTGAACCTTCTCATCTACCATCTGTTCAGAAATCGGTGTCATCTTAACGGAGAACGTTCCCCCAAATCCACAGCAATCATGACGATTAGGAAGCGGTGTAACATTTAACCCTTTCACGTTATGTAACAACTTCATAGGTGCATCTACTACACCTAACAATCTAGTCATATGACAAGACGTATGATAAGTAGCGGTTGCATCTAATTTTGCACCAACATCTTCAATTCCTAATACATCAACGATAAATTGCGTTAGTTCATATGTCTTATCTGCTAATTTCTTCGCTCGTTCCTCCCATACAGAATCTCCTTCGAAGACATGTGGATAGTCACGAAACATCGTTGCACATGAACCTGATGGTGTAACGACATATTCACAATTCTCAAATACTTCAATCATATGCTTCATTGATTCTTTTGCCTCTGTAACATACCCACTGTTATATGCTGGTTGTCCACAGCACGTTTGCTTTTCAGGAAAATCAACTTCACAGCCTAAATGCTCTAACAATTCAACCGTATCTTTACCTACATCCCCTTGAAACATGTCGATCAAACATGTCACAAACAATGAAACTTTCATTCTTCTCCCCACTTTCCTCATCGATCACAGCCATTTATGATATCGTTTTCATTTGCTAACTTTGAAAAACAAAGAACATTCTTCAATCCCCTTAGCCAATAGCATCTTTATCTTAATATCTATGAGTGTGAAACGTTTTTTTACCTTTAATCTGGTCACTCAGCAATCTTTCTACCAATTTAATGCTATTTATAAAATTAGTCAACAGGTTATCTGATGATTAACTTTTTATTTCCCTCTCACTATATCAATCAAACCTCAAATCTAATCATTTAATTCAATAAAAAAACCGCTCAAGCACTAGCTTGAACAGCATTTCTTACCAATAAAAAAATGATTTTACGATTCATTAACGTCCTTCACATACTTCATTAACACACCTTCAACATTTAAAAGATGATTCAACATATATTGTTGTGCTAACTTGCCATCTTGAGCTTCAATCGCGTTATAAATGTCTTGATGCTCCTGATATAAACGTTCTAATGTCTCTTGTTTAGAATATAACCACAACTTACGTGTCTCACGCATCGTTGTCACCATCATCTCGGACACGTTATTCATTAAACTTGTTAATAAGTCGTTACGTGATGCTTTTGCAATTGCAATATGGAAAGCTAGATCTGCCTTCTCACCTAACTCTTCATTCTTACCCGCTCGTGCCATTTCTTCAAGTGCAGACCTCATTGCTTGCAAGTCCTGCTCAGTACGACGCTCACAAGCAACCTCAACAGCACCTACTTCAAGAATTTTACGTACTTCCAACAAATTCTCGATGTCCTGCTTTTTCATTAACACTGCAGCATGAATTGGTAGCGTTAACATTTCAGAATCAAATTGACGAACGTAAGTCCCTTCACCCTGACGCATTTCCACTAATCCCATTGCACGTAATGCACTAAGTGCTTCACGTATTGCTGAGCGGCCAACTTGAAAATTCTCCGCAAGTTGCTGCACACTTTCTAGCTTATCACCAGGTTTCAATTCACCTGATTTAATCGTTTCAAGCAAAGCTTCTGCAACTTCTTCATATATCTTTCGCGTACGAATTCGTTTATATTGCATCACACTCACCCCATTACCCTTTCATCACATTCTAGTAAAATAACAAAATCTACATATACTTATCTTTAACAAAACGTATGTATCTAAATTTCACTTTTATAGATAATTTAAATGATTTTTGCATTAAGTACGTCTGAATTTTTAAGACTATTATCTTTATCAAGACAAGTTCCCCTTAATCTTAGCATAAACGAAAATCCCTGTACATTTGTGAGTGATCGTTCACATCATTATAATTTTTAACGTTCAACATTAGAGATAAAATACCATTTTTGTCTTGTAAATAGAAAAATATGAACATTTTTCAAAAAAATGATTGAAAAATGATTCCGCTTACATTATCATTAACTCATCTGATGACCAGATTAACTGTCTGATGGTTGCCATGGGGGTGGCAAACGTTTTCAGTCAAGCGGATTAGTTTATTAGACGAACTTATACACTATTAATTTTCTAATAATTCTAACTATTATCCGCAGAAAAACTTTGGGGGTATGTAATATATGAGTATCGGTGTTCTTTCTTTATTGGCACTACTGCCAATTGCTGCAATTTTCTTTTTCCTCGTTATTTTACAATGGCCTGCTTCACGTGCCATGCCAGTTGCACTTATCGTCACTGGATTAACGGCAATGTTTGCATGGGGCACGAAACTAAATGTCATTGCTGGTGCTGCTGTTAATGGTCTCGTAACTGCGCTTAATGTTCTCTTCATCGTTTTTGGAGCAGTCTTGCTACTGAACACGTTGAAGGAGAGCGGTGCGATTTCAACGATTCGCCAAGGATTTATTAACGTCTCACCTGACCGACGTATTCAAGCAATTATCATTGCATGGTTATTCGGAGCATTCATCGAAGGTGCTGCTGGGTTCGGTACACCTGCGGCAATTGCTGCACCACTTCTCGTCGCAATTGGTTTCCCTGCAATGGCAGCAGTACTTGCGGCATTAATTATTCAAAGTACACCTGTTTCATTCGGAGCGATCGGCACACCAATTGTTGTCGGTGTTAATGGTGGATTATCTAATCAAGATAAAGTTTTATCGGCAATTGGTGATGTCCCGTATGCGACATATTTACATGAAATCGGTGCAAACGTTGCCATGCTTCATGCAATTGTTGGCTCACTCATTCCTTTATTCATGGTGGCAATGATTACACGTTTCTTTGGGGAATCTCGTTCATTCCGTGAAGGTTTGAAAGTTTGGAAGTTTGCACTATTTGCAGGTATTAGTTTCACTGTTCCTTATTTCTTAATTGGGAAGTTCCTTGGACCAGAATTCCCATCATTAATCGGTGCATTAATTGGACTTGCGATTGTCGTACCAGCCGCTAAAGCTGGCTTCCTTACACCAAATGATGATGAAGTCTTCGATTTCCCTGATCGCAATAAATGGGAGGAAGAATGGATCGGTAAACTTAATAATGAACCCGTTCGTGAAGTAACAGAGGGGCGACACATTTCTTTACTTAAGGCATGGATGCCGTATGTGTTCGTTGCTGGTTTACTCGTTTTGACGCGAATCGTTCCTGAAGTGACAGCACTACTGAAACATCCAGCAGTTACAATACAAATCGATAACGTATTCGGCTCTGGTATAGGTGCTTCATCACAGCCGTTATATTTACCAGGTTTCATTTTCCTTGTCGTATCTGTTCTCACCTTCTTTATGCATCGCATGAAATCAGAAGAATATGTGCGCGCTTGGTCCGCTACATTCCGTACTGTCCTAAGTGCAGCAGGAGCATTGCTCTTCGCAGTTCCGATGATTAAGATCTTCTTAAATACAGGAACAGAAGAACTGGCAAGCATGCCACTCGTTCTAGCTGAAGGTGTGTCACAACTCGTTGGACCAATTTGGCCATTATTTGCACCGACAATTGGCGCAATGGGTGCCTTCATCGCTGGTTCAAACACATTTAGCAACATGATGTTCTCTCTCTTCCAATTCGGAACAGCTGAAAGCATAGGACTTAGTGCTACAAGTGCTGGTCTTGTCGTTTCACTTCAAGCAATTGGTGGAGCAGCTGGTAATATGATATGTGTGCATAACGTAGTCGCTGCTTCTGCTACAGTCGGCCTTGTCGGCAAGGAAGGCAACTTAATTCGTAAAGCACTCGTTCCAATGACATATTATATCTTTGCAGCAGGAGCACTCGGAATGGGCATCATTTATAGTGGATTATGGTTTGGTTTATATGCTGCGATCGTTATCGGCTTTATCCTTTATATGGCAACCTATAAGGGAAAACATACGTTACCAACTACCGTAAGCAATAATCAAAGTGCTTAAAATCTTCCTATTAAAAGAACAACCAATTTTGGTTGTTCTCAGTTTGTAGAGAAACCTTCCGTTTCTCTACAAACTATTTTTATGTCCGTGATTTGAAATAGATTTTAGTTGATAAAT
>NZ_MJEH01000029.1 GCF_001742425.1 Bacillus solimangrovi | reverse complement strand
GAAGTAGCAATTATGATGTTTCTTCATATTGACGGGCACGATCATACAAGGCACGTAAATTTGCTTGACGTTGTTTACCACCAGGGATTCCACCGACAAAATCGTAATAACCCGTTTCACGGTAGATATGCCAGATTAACTCAGATAATGATCCTTGTCTTGCACGAGTTCGCCAATCTTGTAGCTTTTCATAGAAGGTTGTAACTTTGATATAACTGTTTTGATCTTTCTCAGCTACTTTCAAAAACTGCTGCATTGCTTCATAATAAGAACCTTTTGGGTCTGCCATCCGAATTAATGCTAGATCATTTTCTGACAAGTCAACAACTGGTGACCTCAAGACGGAAGCAAGTGGAATATCTTGATGTGGGTTATCAATTGTTTTTAGAAGAGACATCATAATTGCTACTTCAATCGCTTCAAAATATCCTGTTGAGAGCTCAGCATATACTGGAAGCCCCGCCTTCTTAAACTCTTCAATAATTGTCGGCGCCCAAACGAATGAACGCATTAATATGACAACATCTCTAAACGTCATCTTCCTCATCTGCTTCGTCTCTTTGTCCATCACTTCATACCCATCTTCAAGCATCTGTTTGATTTTCTGTGCCACTAGTTGTGCTTCTAGTTGGGCTGTTTCTAACTCATCCATTTCTAATACGTGATTATCTACTAATGTGTCATTCACTGCTGTTCTATCACGATCTATAATAAGAAACTCACACTCACGACCAGATGCTTTGGGATATGATAAACCATGCTTCAACTCAGCATCTTCATCATACTCAATTTCTCCAACTGCTTCACTCATTAACTGTTTAAAAATAAAGTTTGTTGCATCTAATACTTGCTCACGACTTCTAAAGTTTTGCGCAAGATCAATTCTTAAGCCATCACCATCTCCATTTTTGGTGAATCTCTTATATTTCTCGAGAAATAACCCTGGTTCTGCGAGACGAAATCGATAAACACTTTGTTTTACATCTCCAACCATAAACAAATTATTACCTGTTGTAACGAGTTGAATAAGTGTCTCTTGGACAAGATTTGTATCTTGATATTCATCAACTAACACTTCAGAAAATTGTGTTTGATAATCAAGTGCCGCTTCGGAGGCAACAATCGGTTTTACGTTTAAGTCTTCAGCTAAAATGGATAATGCAAAATGTTCTAAATCAGAGAAATCTACTAACCCACGTTCTGTTTTCACTTGCTCAAATCGTTCAGAAAAAGCATGGACAAGTTCTATTAATTTTGTAACCGATGGTGCCATCTCTCGTAGGTCTTTTACGTACTGATTCCCATCTCGTTTAAAAAGTTCGTCTTTGATCTTCATGACAATCTTCTTTGCTTGCTCACGTAACCCTTTAATCTGTTCCTGTAGGTTTTTATCAATATCTTTTCCTCGAGCACTCTTCAGTCGTCCAAAGGCGTCCAGTTGTTGAAAGGCATCAAACATACCTTGCCATGATGTCTGATGTTGTAACGTACGTACACCTTGTAAATCCTTCTCAAAATTCTCAGCATATGCAGCAGGCGCTCTTGGTTCTAACGTAAGGGACATCGCTTTTTCTAATATTTGTTCTGCCCCAGATAGCTGCATATGAATATCATTAAGCAAGTCTGCTATCCACGGTAAATCTTCAATCGTTGAGCTATCACTTAATGCATAACTATCACCAATGTTATCTAACCATTGGCGTGGATTAGGATTAGCTCGAGAAAAATCAAACAATTTGCGGACAAGGTTTTGCAACTCTAAGTCACTTCGATCATTGCTATATCGATCAACTAAGTCAAAGAATTGTGGATTATCTGCTATGCTAAATTGCTCCTCAAATAACTCATCTAAAACTTCCTCACGTAATAACTCTGCTTCAGTTGTATCTGCAATACGAAACTTCGGATCTAGATTAAGACGATAATAATATTTACGTACAATCTCCATACAAAAAGAATGGAGCGTAGAAATCGATGCCTTATTTAACAATGATAGCTGACGTCTTAAGTGCAAAGAAGATGGATTCGTCTGAAGTTCTTTTTCTAACGCCTTTCCAATTCGATTTCTCATCTCTGCTGCAGCTGCGTTCGTAAACGTCACAATTAATAGACGATCAACATCAATTGGATTCGTGACATTCGTTATTTTTCTAATAATCCGTTCAACTAACACAGCGGTTTTTCCTGAACCCGCAGCAGCCGCTACTAATATGTTTGTTCCTTCTGCTGTAATCGCCTTCCATTGGTCATCTGTCCACATACTTGCTTCTGGTTTTGGAACATTATTCATCATCTTCACCTGCACTTCTCAGTTCTTCGAAGATTTCTTCTCTTTCTTTCTTCTTCATAGTGCGATAATCGTTCTCCTCAAGAGATTGGTCGAATTGACAAACCGACTTATAAGAACAAAACGTACATGGTATTTTATCATTCAACTTATACGGGTTTATTTCAGTCGTTCCATCTGTAATCCCTTGTCCGATATGCATTAATAAATTTCTAACATGTTGTTGTAACAGTTCGAATTCTTCTTTACTAGCAATCGACGATCCTTTATAAAATCCTCCTGTTTTTGTTAACGCAACAGGAATCATATCTGAATGACCTGATTCTAAATTCGTATCCATCAACCGAACAATTTTCTCTTCGGCTGTGAGCAGTCCCTTCATCTTAAATTCTTTGAAAAGACTATATTCAATGTCCTCTTGTTTCATCATGCCTGTTGTATTAAGCATTGGATTATGTACATGGAAATAGAGTACACCTGCAGGATCTGCCTCTTGCCCTAACCATTGCTTAGCATACGTTATCACAACGTCCAAGTACGTTAACATTTGTAATGCTAAACCAAAATAAACTTCAGTTAAATCTAAATTCTTTTGGCTTGATTTATAGTCTATTATGCGCAATAAAATCCCTTGTCCGTTCTCCATCGCTTGATCGACTCGATCGATACGACCAATGACTTCCATCGTACAACCATTCGGTAATGTAAATTGCAATGGCGGTAATAAATCTTCTTGATTCTTTCCAAAACCTAGTTCTAATCCAACTGGTGCAAACCCACTATGCCTTGCTTGTTCACTTAAAACTGTTGATGCTCGTTCCACAACTTCTTGGAGTTTGTGCTTAATGTATTCATATCGATTTGAACTTAATAAAATTTGTCGTTGAATATTCGGTGCAAGCTGTTCAACCATTTGCTTTGATAACTGATGGCAATCTTCTTTTGATAGCTTACCCCAGTCCATGTTTTCTTTACGAACATACTCAGCTAGACGCCTTAATGCTTCATGGAATAACTGTCCAATATCAGGTGCTTCTAATCGATAATGATCCCTCTCCTTCAGACGTAAACCGTGTGATGCAAATTGAGAAAATGCACATGCTTGATATCGTTCCATTCTTGAAACACTTGTTTGCATATGCTTTCCATACAACTTTTTACTTACGTCTTCATTAAGCGACACTGCTTCATTCCGATAAAACAAACTGCTTAGGGCATTTTTTACAGCAAACTTTTCTTCTGGATTTGTAACATACCAGTTATACACATCCCACCAAAGTGATGCAATAGGGTATCCTCGCTTCCACTGTTGCATCTGTGTCGCAACATATGCGACTGTTTTGCGCGGACTTGTTACGTAACGTATTTGATCGGCATTCACTTCTTCTGATGGATCATCAAATAAAATTTGCTCCTCTAATTGAGGGAATAAGTCACTAATCCGTTTAATTAAAACTGAGGGAACAAGCGCTTTACCTTCTTCATTCGCAAGTGGGTAACTAATAAATAATCTTTCAGATGCACTTGATAATGCGAGGTAAATTAGAAAATTCTCATCGAGAAGCTGGCGTTTACTACTTGGTGATAGCTCTAGTCCACTTAGTGATAACGCCTCTCGCTCATTTTCCGCTAAAATTCCGTCCTCTATAGGTTTTGCAGGTAAAACTCCATCATTTACCCCGACAATGAATGTACATTTAATATGTGAGAAACGAGATCGCTCAATATCTCCAACTAACACTTGATCGATTGCAGGTGGCACAAGTGAAAAACGCATTGATTCCAAACCCGCGTCTAGAATCTTTCGAAATAGTTCAAAGGATAACTCATCCTCTTCCATCACCTCAACTATTTCATCAAATAAGTTAACAACAGACCCCCACACTTGGTCATGTTCTCTCGCGTTTGTTAACCTACCTGTGTTCTCTGCTTCATCTCGTAATCGTTCAAGTTTCTTCGGTATGTCCATTTCCTCTAGAAACTCATACAAAACCGTACATTGTTCTCGTACAGTGCTTACTCGTTTCATGTTTCTTTCTAGTCGATGTAGTGGTGGGACAATTTTATCTCGTAATTGATTCAAACGTTTCTCATACGCTGCCTCACGATCAGTCTGAATATGTACTTTGTCAACAGACGTTCGGAAACGACTGTAACGCCAAGGTTCTTTCTGTTTCCAATAGGAACCTTGAACACCATAAGCTAGTGCGTAATTCTCGAGAATATCCACCTCTTCTCTTAGCATTTTCCTGTCATCATCATATGGAAAGAGTAGTTCTGTTTTCAACGCTCGAAATACAGCTTCATAACGCCAATTTCCTTGAATAATATCTAAACATGACCGAATGAATTCAATTAGTGGATGATTCAACATCACTTGCTTTTGATCAAGAAAAATAGGGATCTTATAATCTTCAAAGATCGTTACAAATAAATCATGATAATCTGAGCTATTTCGGAGTAAAATTGCAATATCACGATAACGATAACCATCAGATTGAACGAGTTGATAAATTTGTCGTGCAATACCCTCTACTTCAGCTCTACGATTGACCGCAGGATGAAGAAAAACATTTGCTTGTCCGATAAATGCTGGGGCTGGGCGTGTCTCGTAATGTTGTTCTAAATGAGCAAGTGACGGAATTTCTTCAAAGCGAACCGGAGTTTTCTCTAATAGACAAGGAACTTCTACCTCAACTTGTTCTTCGAGTGCAATTTTTTGTAAGCGTTCATAGGTTGAAGCAGTCATGTGAAATAAATCTAACTCATGTATGTTCTCTCTTTCTATTTGGCTATCAAGCGTTAACGTAACATTAACTCGTTTGCAATGCTTCATTAAAGATGATAAAACGAGCAACTCTTGTGGTGTAAAACTATGAAATCCATCTACATAGATTTCTGCACCCGCCAAGCTTTCTGCATTTGGAATACCATCAGCAAGTAATTGTAAATAATCTTCTGAATCAACATAATGACCTTCGAGATACCTTTCAAATGCATGGTAAATTAAATGAAAATCATGTAGTTTATCACTTAAGACAACATCTAACGGTTGTTTTGATGTGGCACGATCGATCTCTTCTTTTTTCTTCAATAAATCTTCCGATTCAACACAATATCGCTTAAATTCTGTAATCATCGTCTCCATCTGTTCAACAAAACCATTCGTATTTGAAGCTTTTTGAAATACCTTTAAATGCTTTTTATTATTCTCAATAATACGACGTAATACCATCTGAATCCCTGTTGTAGATAAATGATAACGCGCAATTCCACCCGTCTCTTGCAACACACGCCAAGCAAGACGTGTAAAACTAAACACTTGTGATCTGATCATCCCACCTAATTCAGGCGTATGAGTCAAAAGGGACTCTGACTGAAATGTCATCTGTTCAGGAACAAGATAAATAATCGGCTCACCATCTGGTTCCTGTTTAAGACGTTCCCTTATTTCATTTAAGCATTTACTTGACTTTCCACTACCTGAGCGTCCAAGTATAAAACGTAGTGACACCTCATATTCCTCCTTTTCCATTGCAAACGAAAAAATGTAAGTCTTCCATGTAAAAGTGACCCTAGCAAGGCAAGTTAACGATAAATTTTCCTTTTACAGAAAAGGTCTAGCTTCCACTTAATGCAAAGCTAGACCGCCGTTCATATCGTAATCAATTCATATATTCATTTCTTTTTAAACTCATTTTTCCGCTTCGAAATAACTCTTTTTATTATAACGAATGTAAAGAAACCACTCAATGTTGTTACATCAAAATGTTTATACTAACATAGTAGCTATTCGTTCTCTAATCAACGATAGTTAACTTTATGAATAACAGCAGGAAATGATAAATGGAATAAAACTAACTATCATGCGAATAGTTAATTAAGATACTTCTAAGACGTATTAAATTTTACAATGTTAGGAATTCAATCATAGAAAATATAAAATGAATATGTAACCAGCTCACTTTAAAAATGGACATCTAATTGTTGCATTGGCCAATATCTTAAATTCACTTTTCCTACGACTTCTTCTGTTGTTATAAAACCGAAAAAACGGCTATCTCTGCTGTTCATTCGATTATCGCCCATAACAAATAATGCATCCTCTGGTACTACTCTTTCACCTGTTAATCCTTCAAGTGTAAAATCATCAGTAAAAATTTGTGACGACTGTATATCCTCTGTATGTTCAAAGAATGGTTGTTCAAATGGCTGTTCATTTACATATAGAACATTATCCTTTACAGCAATTGTATCACCTGGAAGACCGATTACTCGTTTCACATAATCTTCACGTTGATTAGCATGAAATACAACAACATCAAACCGTCTTATATCTGTTATCTTATAACCAATTTTATTAATGATAAGTAAGTTACCATCCTGTAATGTCGGTAACATCGATTCACCTTGTACGACATAACTTGAAAAAACAAATGTGCGAACAATAATGGCAATTAATAAAGCAATTGATAATGATCTTAACCAACTAAGCATCATTCTCCTAGTACCATTCCTCATTTCAGATCCCTCTCCCATTACGGAAAATCATCCTGCTTGCAAACGTCGTTCTATTATTTTCCCGATTAACCACATGCCTCCCATAACAACTAGAAAAACTAGCAGTTTTTGTGGTTCTCGAATTAATGTAACTAAATCTTGACCGACAAGTGATATAAAAAATACCATAACCATTTTCCCAAGCACTACTGCTAATGTAAATTGTTTTTTACTTATATTTGACAACCCAGCAACTAAGTTAATTAATGCTGAAGGAGAGAATGGGAAGCAGTATAGCAAAAACAATGGGCCAAATCCATGCCGTTCTACCCAGTCAGCTAAACGCTGAAACTGCTCTTTTTTTCTTAAAAAATGGAATGGTTTTGTATCCTTTAACTTTCTAATAACAAAATAAATGACTAACGCGCCTAATACTGTCCCAATCCACGAGAACAAAAAACCTTGCCATAAGCCAAATGCTGCAGCATTCCCCATCACAAACAAAACAAGTGGTAAAAATGGCAACATTGCTTCAAAAAAAGGAAGAAGGATACCTGGTAAAGGTCCTAAACCTGCATAATCATTTAACCATGATACAATTTGATCTACTGTTATATTAATTCCAACGAAGGGAACATTCATTTACTGATACTCCTTACCACTCATAGTGCTACATCTTTATCTTGCATCTACTATCTAATATGATTTTAACTTTCATTACTAGTATGTTCAATAACGGTTAAACTTTCAACAATCAACAAATAGCTATAATTATCTACTAGTTATACTGTGAATGAAACCTGCTACTTGCGTCAACTTTCAATCCTATTAGAGATTTTTCCCAATTAACTTAAAAACAGTTTACTACAATGACTTTTGTTTTCCTAGTCTCAGTGTATAAGTTTTTAACTATTCTGAGAATTAACCATTTAAAGTACACGAGCATTGTGAGTTTTAAAAAACTAACAGAACTATTTTACATATGAATACTTAATTTATCTGATATCACCTTTAAAATGTAGTCGATTTTAAAATAACTTCAGAGAAAAACTTGTTTTTAATTTAATCTAATTAAGCGTCATTTATTACTTCATCTGTTCAATTTACCATCAGTGGAAATGAGCGAACACTCCCACTGATGATATTTCTATTACCTTTCAGCAATTTAAAAAGTTACTAATTAAACATTCGAAATGCTTAGGCTTGAAACGAGATGCTTATTTTCGAACGATCAATTTAATCAACAATTACTTTTAACTGTCATAATTATCTTGAAAGCTGGATATAATTAAGATAAAATAAAGAACAAATGTTCCCTTTATCTATTATCTCTTTTAAGGGGAGGGTTTTCAATGGGAAGAGTGTCAGAAAGTGACCGAAGAACGTTAGAATTGTATATATTTTTACCAATGGCTCTAACTATATTATCAAAGGATATACTTATCATTAAGGACGCACCATTTAAATTACCAGTCCCTTATATCCAATTAGTTGAAGAAACTGAAAAGGCTATTCATAATGATTTGCGTAAAGTTAAACATATGATGAAAGTTAGGAATTTAACAGTTATACAAGAGGGACGAGATGAAGTATTTTCACAGTACTTATTCATTTATAATGGTTATGAAGAGAAGAGAAACTATTTTAACCCGAAGATTCGCCAAAACGTAGAAGCATTGTTGAAGCAATATTTATTGAAGCGTGATGAGGAATTTCTATCAGTGCAACAGTTGTAAGTGGACTATTATGCTAGTTGTATCCGCTTGGAAAGCAAGTAACGAAATTGTGCTGTTCGATTAAGTTGGTTCTCAAATGAACGGAATGATATTTCAAGCAAGAGAGATTGACCATTTGTAAATGTAACACTCGTTCTTCCATCATCTGAAGGGGCATAGTGGGAAATGTATTGGTGGGCAATCCAAGAACAATGATTACAACGAGGTGAATTTGTGGGGAACATATATATGCCACTTGATGGATCAATTGCAATGGGGGATTTATAACTAATACCTGTTATTGCTTTTGTCCCCTCTTGCCTACCTTTTAAGCTACTTCCAAAATAACGGCAACTATCATCAATAATCTTAGCAGGTTTGACGGGTACAACAACCTCTCCATCTAACTCCAACACTCTTGAATAAATTGACCCCTCTATCCTCCTCTCCGCAACAATCGCCATTGTATTTTCATTGATTTCAAATTTAATCGGCTTTTGTGCATCACTAATCACTATGCATCTGCTCCTTTCTATTAACTTTTTTAACTTAAACAAGAGAAGGCAACGTATGAATACCCATGAAGCTACCCTTATTATAGCATTATTAAGAAAATTTTAAATATTTTTCTCTTGTTTCTCTCATATAGTAAGAAGACAACCCTTAATTGTTTTCAGTAAGGAGGTTTTCTTCTTGAATAAAAAATTTTTAATTCCAGCTGGAGCATTCATCATTCTTGGTATTTTGTTTTTATTTTTTAATATACATTCGCTCAACATCCAATTGATCGTACTCGGGATCAGTTTTATTTTCTTTTATGTTATTGTGCAAGGACCACAACAGGAAGAGAATTTCGTATGGCTTTTCATTGGACTATTATTAATCGCCTTTGGTTTTTATTTCACTTTACAAAATTTTCCTATATTCACACATCCAGGTGTGCTTTTTATCGTAATTGCAATTGTTTTTCTAGGGTTATTAGGACATACACTGCAAATTCGTTCTTCATCACCGCATGTTTTATTTTGGCCAGCATATTGTAGTACCATTTTTATCATTATTGCATTAAGCACTTTTTTCACCTTTGCATTGTGGGCAGCATTACTTATTTTTATTGGAATTATGATATTAATGCTTCAAAACTAATAATTAACTATAAGTTACTCAAATAAGTAATTAATCTTAAATTCAGTAAAATTAACCCATAATTAACAGAATTAATTATCAGAAAAATCAAAATTATTATTGCACTTTCTTTCTATTCCTTCTATAATAAATAAAAGGACATCAGGGGTGATAATTAATGAACCAAAAAAAATTTCATCACGTACAACAACAACATATTAAAGATAAACAACATATTAGTTCTGTAGAAATGGATATCTATATTCAAATGATCCTTGATGAGGCTAACCTGTTATATCGCAAAAATCAATTAGAAGCACAAATTAATGAAGCACTTGACCAACGAAATAGAGAGCGTTTTATCGAATTAACGATTGAATATAAGCAAATTCAAAGTAAACTTACTTAATATAAAAATCACATGGAACTCCTTATTCCATGTGATTTTTTTGTTGATATATTCAATCAAAAAAACACCTCAATACAGACGACAAGCATAAGGACATTTTAAGGAAGGTTACTTGAACTTGAGACAATCATACCTGAAGTTACACACCAATAAAAACGCTGCCATTTTGATAGCAGCGTTTTTAATCATTATGCTTTTGTAAATTGAGCTTCCTCAGTAGAACCTTTCATCGCAGTTGTAGAAGACGTTCCACCAGAAATTACTTGAGAAACTTCATCAAAATAACCTGTTCCAACTTCACGTTGGTGCTTAGTAGCTGTATAACCGTCTTTCTCACTAGCAAACTCAGCTTGTTGTAATTCAGAATACGCTCCCATACCTCGGTCACGATAACCACTAGCTAGCGTAAACATACTATGATTAAGTGCATGGAAACCAGCTAATGTAACGAATTGGAATTTATAACCTAATTTCCCAAGCTCTTGTTGGAACACTTCAATTTCTTCATCAGAAAGCTTTGATTTCCAATTAAATGAAGGTGAGCAGTTGTACGCTAACATTTTACCTGGATATTTTGCATGAATCGCATCAGCAAATTGCTTTGCTTGCTCTAAATCTGGTGTTGATGTTTCACACCAAACAAGGTCTGCATATGGTGCATATGAAAGACCACGAGCAATCGCTTGTTCAATACCTGGTTTTGTACGGAAGAAACCTTCGGCTGTGCGTTCTCCAGTAATAAACTCATTGTCAGTTGGGTCAACATCACTTGTAATCATATCCGCTGCATCTGCATCTGTACGTGCAACTAGAATTGTCGGTACTCCCATTACATCTGCTGCTAAGCGAGCTGCAATTAAGTTACGAACCGCAGTTTGAGTTGGAAGTAATACTTTACCACCTAAATGTCCACATTTCTTCTCAGAAGATAGTTGGTCTTCAAAGTGAACACCAGATGCTCCTGCTTCAATCATGCCCTTCATTAATTCAAATACATTAAGTTGTCCACCAAAACCAGCTTCAGCATCTGCTACAATAGGAGCAAACCAATCTTTATCTCCGTTACCTTCCATGTGTTCGATTTGATCCGCACGTTGTAGTGCTTGATTAATTCGTTTAACAACTTGTGGTACACTGTTTGCTGGATATAAACTTTGGTCTGGATACATATGACCAGATAGATTCGCATCTGCAGCAACTTGCCAACCACTCAAATAAATAGCCTTTAGACCAGCTTTTACTTGTTGAACAGCTTGATTACCAGTTAGAGCTCCAAGTGCATTGACATATGATTCTTCTTTCATTAACTTCCACAGTTTTTCTGATCCACGACGTGCTAGTGTATACTCGATATCGATAGAACCACGAAGTCTAAGAACATCTTCTGCTGAATAAGGACGAGTTACCCCACCCCAGCGCTCTTCATTTGCCCAACTTTCTTCTAACTTTTGAATGCGTTCTTGATTTGTCATATGCGTATCCCCCTATACATAATAAAAATTAATTAATCTTTTTTAATGGCACTATACTCCCCACCACTTCTCACTTCAGAAAGATTATCAAAGTGAAATAGGAGAAAGAATATTAACTAACATCATCATTGATTTAATTTATGACCCTTATGAAAGTTGTACTTTATAAATCCCCTTTTTTATAAAGTACACGCAAAACCTAATTACCCCTCAAATATCAAATCTTCTATTCTTTTAGAATAAACAACAATTTCAGAAGAAGAAGTTCAATAAAACTCTTATCTTGTAATCTACTTCATCTCTTCTTCAAACATAGATTTGTATTATACCTTGAGTTCATTGATTCTTTATTTTTAACAAGCTTAACTATTGTTCCCCCTTCATACCCACATTGTTATATATCAGTTGTTCTTCACGTTAGTTATTGTATAACAATATATCCAAAAAGAAAAGAGGTTTTAACGAAAAATTCTGTAAATTTTTTTAGAAAATTGTGCAGGAATAGCACGAATTATTGATTTAACAACGTTTTACTCTGCATCTAATGCGTTATATAACAGATTGTTATATATATGTTATGTTGCTAATAATTTGAAGGATTTTTCGGTGGATGTGATAAAAAGTGGAGGTTTATATCAATTTTTTGATTTCCTTCTTCCTAAAATGATAATTTGAGTTGTAACTGGACGTTTAGTACAAAGTCCAGTGCCTTATCCTACTGAACAGAAATCACTCGGTCATAGTACTTTAATTATCAGAAGTAGCTTTATACATACTACTTCTGATTTGTAAACGACTTCTCCTCACTCATATATGACAATTTCCCAATTCGTTCAAGCATGGAAGGATGTCTATAACGAAACCAGTATACTAAAGTAGGTGGTTGTACCTCACTTAACCCCGATGTGGTCAACTGTTGAAAAGCAGAAATGGCTGCATCCTTATCTTCTGTTAATTCAATTGCATATGAATCAGCGGCTCTCTCCATCTCTCTGGATACATAATTGCTAATTGGACTCGAAATAAAAATAAGTATTGAAAAAATCATAAGTACGATTGGAAGAACAAGAAGGTTATTTCCATTAATATGTAATGATTCTTCAAAACGCTCTTTTATACCTTTCACTATTTTCCCTACAATCCAAAATCCAATAAAAGAAAATAGAATAGAAAGTGATACTCCTAATAACACATGTTTGTAAACGTAGTGAGCCATCTCATGAGCCATTATAAATAGAATAGAACCTTTATTTAATTTTGCTAATGTTGTATCCCATAGTACGATCCTTGTATTTGGGCCAATTCCATTTACATACGCATTAAGCGAGTTTGTTTTAGCTGACATCTTCACTTCATATACATGCTCAGCAGGAATATTCGCTTCTTGTGCTAAAGAAAGAATTTCAGACTCTAGTTCTTTATTTTGCAACGTTGAAAAGTCATTATACAACGGATCAATCAAAACTGGCTGTATGAATATAACGGAAAACGTAAAAGGAATGGATAAAAACCATGAGTAGATCCACCATTTATTAGGTGATCTATTCATTATCCAATTAAGCCAAAGCGCAATAGCAACCAACATAATATAGTTAAGCAGAAAGCTCGTAATATTATCCCTCATCCATACTGAAAATGGGGTTACCGATACACCATAGGAAATTGAAATCTGATAACTGAACCATTTTAATGGCAACATGGTGACAAATAACGTGAAAGAAAATGCGAATACATAGATCATCACCTGAAAAAACTTAAACTTCGTTATCTCATTTGCCCATTGCTTAAATGTTTTTGATAACGGAAAGATAATAATTACAGCATACAATATCCATTCAAAAGGGGTTATTATAAAAAAGAAAAAGTGTTTAAGACGAGAATATTCATAACTCAATTCAATTTCTTGATTTGTCATAAATGTGTTCGGATCTGCTACAGACCCTCTAATTGCATTAGGAATTTCTTGAGGTGAAGCATAAAATAAATACCACCAAATTCCTACTGCATAAAGGATGAATAAACCAACACCAATCCAAAATCCCTTCTTCAATATTATCCCTCATCTCTCTTACTAACTATTTATTACTTATTAAAGTGAAGACTCCCACTACACAACTTAATAGAAGTTGAAGACGGCTCCTTTGTTATTGATTAATTCTATCACCTACTCGACTAAATAAAAAACATCACCATAGGAATCTCATTTTATAATATGTCAATATTCTTTGGAAATGTGGTCTTTTCAAATTAGATAAACTCAACTTGTAAAAAAAGAAAGATACCACTAATAAAGTGGTATCTTTCAATATTTCTAGTGAATTAATGGCAAAATTTATGACTGATAATAAGTGTTGCGTGTAAATTCTCTCTTTAAAAGAGGTATGAATAGATTGTTAGAACTCCAATTGAACTAACTACTACAACAATGACATTTGCACCCAGCAAAGCACTTAAAAACGCTGCAATTACACCAATGATACCAAACCAAATGTCATTAGGTTGTATGAAAAAAACACCTGGAACAATTAATGCACCGAGTGCAGCATAAGGTACATTTTGCAAGACACCTTTTACAAACGGATTCAAGTTATTCACATCAAATGCTAAAAAAGGTAAGGCACGAGGAATATACGTCACAATTGCCATTCCTAAAATGGTCAAAAGAATATTCAAATCCATTATTTCCACTCCTTCTTATTCACCATATAGCTGGTCAACTCAACTAAAATAGCAGAGCTTAATGTTGCCAAAACAATTGCCCAGCCTGACCAATTTGGCGGAAAAACAAATGAAAAAATAATATTGATTAGTGCTGCTCCACCTGCAAGTGTGACAACTTTCCTGTGCTTCTTCAATGACGGTGTTAACAATCCAACAAACATGGCATACAAAGCGATGCCCATACTTTCTTGTAATACATCTGGTAGACTTGCACCTACAAAATGACCGACTACCGAGAAAATCACCCAACTACCATAGGCAACCGTAATGAGCCCTGCCATATATGATGATGTAACCTTTCCTTCTTTCAGTGCTGCAACTGAAAATGTTTCATCTGTTATTCCAAATGCATAAAGAGCTTTTTTAAATGGATGCTCCTTTTCTATTTTTTCACTTAGCGATGCTGACATTAATAAATGACGAATATTCACAATAAATGTAGTTAGAATGATAACAGGTCCGGTCGTTCCTATAGCAAATAAATTAAGAGAAATATATTGTGATGCACCTGCAAACACGAGCATGCTCATCATAAAGGTCTCTATAACCGATAATCCAGTTGATTTCGCTAATAAACCAAACGTTAATGCCACTGGCATATATCCAATTCCAATACTTACACCTGCCTGAAATCCTTCTTTAAATTGAGATGAGGTGTTCGTCGTTAATGCCGTATCCATGTTATTTCCCCCCTTAAAAAGAATTTTGTATAAAGTGAAACATCCATCAATGATGGTATTTCTCCATCCCCGACTAAAAGTTCGTTCAACCAATCAGGTAATTACTAATGCATACTCTACTACTTAAACTTCGTTAATTTCCCTATATGTTGATGTTGTTAGGTGAGACGTGATAAAGTCTATTTTATGCGAATATTTCATTTTTTCAATGAATTTAATCCATTCAATTTTTTTATCTCATCCACATGTTTTCTAATTTTCTATTATTAAAAAAAGCTCAAGGTGATGAATTTAACATCGCCTTGAGCCTTTTTATCTCTATTTAGCTTATTCAACATAGTAAGAAATACGATCTAACAATGTAGCCATTTGTGCTCGAGTTACTGGGTTTTCAGGTCGGAATGTACCATCTTCAAATCCTCCGAAAATACCTGCAGCACTCATTATTTGAATAGCATCAGCTGACCAACGAGTATCACTAACATCTTTAAAGTTTTGTGCATTGCTTATTGATAAATTATCACCAGAAATGATCCGGCTTAAGATGACAGCCATTTCTTCTCTAGTTACTACAGCTTCTGGTGCAAATTTGTCCTCTTTACGACCTGTTATTATTCCATTTTGACGTGCAATTTCAATTGGTTCTCGTGCCCAGTATGATTCTGATACATCAGTAAATGGAGAATTATATTGACCGAAAAGTTCTAATTCCCAAGCTCTTGTTAAGACAGCAGCTGTTTCAGAACGCTTCAACGCTTCTTCAGGTGCGAACAGCGTCTCAGTTCGTCCACTCATCCAGCCCTTTTCTTTCATTTCACCAATAGACTCAGATGCCCAATGGTTAAGATCTACATCTTTATAAACTCCACCAGTTAACCAGTAATCAAAGTTTTCCCATACATTTGTAGTCTCTTGTCCGAGACTCCAAATACCTACACCTTTTAAATCATAGACATGTGTAAGTTCGATCTTTTCCTTTAATGAATCTGGTGATTCATGCCAAACTTCATATTTCCCAACTGGAAGTGGATCAGTCCAGTTGTATAATTTAACTTGTCCATCTTCACTCGTAATCTCAAACGTTGAACGGACACTATCATATGTATCTACATATGTCGATGAACCACCATATTTTGAAATAAATTCATCTATCTTTTTGAGAGTTATTCCATCTCCATTAGCGTTAGCTACCTCTGCATCGCCTTGAATCCACATACGACCATAGTACGGGAGACCGATAACAATTTTACTTGCTGGTATTCCCTCATTTAAAGCAAATAAAATCGAATCTTCTACAAATGAAAGGCTTGCAACTGGCCCTGCTTCACTACCATCATAGCTTTCATCATAAGACATAATCATAAGGTAATCTGAGTATTTAGCTATTTCGCTATAATCATAGCTACCGTGCCATCCAACTGTCGAACCTTTTGGATTAGCTGCAACTGCTACAGAAACCTCTTTACCTTCAGGCATTTTCTCACTCAACATTTTTACAAACTCCGTGAATGCATCACGGTCGTCAGGTGTCATGTTTTCCATATCTACATTAACACCATCTAAATTATATTGTTTCACATAAGAAACGAGATCATCTGTAAGTTTGTCACTATTTGCTAGAGCAAGTTTCCCAAGTTCACGATTCCAATGATTCGAAATGAATGGAGTAACGGTTACTCCTCGATTATGCATTGCTTCCACAAATTCAGTGGTCAATCGATCTACCACAAGATTCCCATCTGGGGAGATATCAAAAGAATTAGGTGCAACTGTTGTAATAGCACCATTCGATCTGTCGACATATTCAATATAATCCTCCAAAGATCCTGAAGATAGATACCCCAAGGCTGTCTTATTAGCTGAAGCACTTCCTTCTAAAACCAAAACTAAACTAAACAACAAAGCTAATGTGACCATACTAATTTTTTTAAACATACTCTCCACCTCTCCAAAGCTTGAAACCTACTATATACACAATAATAGATAACTAATATGGAGAGCAAAGTTAAATATAGGATAATAGTTACTTTTATCCTATATTTCTCTCAATATAGTCAATAAGACACAAATATATTCAAATTATTAGGTATTTCTACAGTCATAGATATTGAAACATCCTTTTAATCTATTTGTTATATACAGATACAATGACATACTCATCCTTAAATCAATGGAGTTAGTATAGTTTCATGGACACAATATCTTTAAGTACTTAAAATGTACATAGAAAGGTTGTGTCCGGATGGGAAACAAAAATACAGGCAAAAAATATAATCAAGATTTCAAGAAGATGATCGTTGATCTTTACCGTTCTGGTAGTTCAGTCAAAGAACTTAGTGTTGAATATGGCGTATCGGAAGTAACTATTTACAAATGGAATAAGAAGTACTCTCCTATTGAAACAGAAGATGGTTCAAGCCTTACGGCTGATGATATTGCAAAGATGCAAAAGCAAATGCTTCGTCTTCAAGAGGAGAATGAAATCTTAAAAAAGGCTATGGCCATATTCGCGAAAAAGTAAATCCAGAAGAGCTAACGAACTTCATCCAAAAGCAGACGGCAGAACATTCAGTGTCACTTATGTGCGAGGTATTAAATATACCGCGTAGTACGTATTATCAATCATTAAATAAAATTGAGCCAAAACGTGAAATCGAAAATAGACAAATCACCGAACGAATGAAATCCATCTATAAAGAGAGTAAAAGACGTTATGGCGCTCCAAAAATTCACCATCAATTAATAGAAGAAGGAATACACATCAGTTTGAAACGTGTCCAACGTTTAATGAAAAAAGCTGATATCCATTCTATTGTTAAAAAGAAATTCCGTCCTCATGGTTCAAATGAGAGAGTTGAAAATCGTGAAAACGTCTTGAAGAGAGACTTTTCAACTTCATCAATTAATGAAAAATGGGTGGCAGACATTACTTATGTTCATACGGTGAAAGATGGGTGGTGCTATTTAGCGTCAGTGATGGATCTACATTCACGAAAAATCGTCGGCTATTCTTTTTCACGTGAAATGACAACTGAAATCGTAATTAAAGCTCTGGAAAACGCTTACGTTACTCAATTACCACCCGAAGGGTTAATTCTACATACTGATCTAGGTTCGCAATATACAAGCCAAGCGTTTACTGATCATGTTAAATCTTATGGCATAACACACTCCTTTAGTAAAAAAGGATGTCCTTATGATAATGCCTGTATTGAATCGTTTCACGCTATATTGAAGAAAGAAGAAGTGAATCATATGCAATATTTAGACTATAAAGCTGCTAATATCGCCATCTTTGAATTTATCGAAGCATGGTATAACAGAAAAAGAAAACATAGCAGCATCGCATACAAAACACCTCAAGCAATAGAAGATCAATTCAAAGTCTCTGCATAAAACTTAACCTTTTTGTGTCCAAAATATTGACTCAAGTCCACAAACAAAAAAAACACACTAGTAAGAGTACTAGTGTGTTAGCTTAATAAAGCGCGATCACTGTTCATACTTTCTCCTCGAATACGTTGGAATTCACTTAATAGATGTTGAACCGTCAGTTCTTCTTTTTCAGCCTCTGCTGCTTTATAGATGATTTGACCTTTATCCATCATAATTAATCGATTCCCAAGATCTAATGCCTGTTGCATATTATGTGTGACCATTAATGTTGTTAAATTGAATTTCTCAACAATTTCTTTCGTAATATTCGTAATTAATTCTGCTCTAGAAGGATCAAGTGCTGCTGTATGTTCATCTAACAAAAGAATCTTAGGTTCTGTAAATGTTGCCATTAACAAAGATAACGCTTGACGCTCTCCCCCAGACAACAGTCCTACCTTTGCATTCAAACGATCTTCAAGACCTAAATTTAACGATTCAAGCTGTTCTCTAAAGTAATCACGACGTTTCTTCGTAACACCCTTTCGCAAGCCTCGACGGTTTGCACGAGAATAAGCCATTGCTAAGTTCTCTTCGATCGTCATCGTTGGTGCAGTCCCTGCCATCGGATCTTGAAAGACCCGCCCTATCAATCTTGAACGCTTATATTCTGGTAAAGGAGTAACATCATTTCCATCAATTGTTACTGAACCGATATCTGGCGTTAATACGCCTGCCACCATGTTCATTAAAGTAGATTTCCCTGCACCATTACTACCGATCACAGTAACAAAATCTCCAGGATTCAAGGACAATTCAATATTATTAAGAGCGACCTTTTCATCAAGTGTACCTTCATTAAACACTTTATAAATCTGATTTAGATGTAACAACGCCCTCGCCTCCTTTGTTCTCTGTCACTCTAATTGCAGCTAGCCTCTCAGCTTGACGTTTTTTCTTACGACTCTTCTCACGTTGCCCGTCCATTATTTTTGGAACTATTAATGCTAGGATAACAATCGTTGCTGTTATTAATTTCATATCACCAGTTTCAAGGAATTCCACTCGCAGGGCCCAGCTTACTACGAGGCGATAAATAATTGCTCCACCAATTACCGCTAGTGTTGTACGAGCAATTGTTTTTGTACCAAATAATGCTTCACCAATAATAACTGAAGCTAATCCGATAATAATCATCCCAATTCCCATACCTACATCACTAAAGGCATTATATTGGGCAATTAATGCACCTGAGAATGCAACAAGTGCATTTGAAATACCTAAACCAAGGATTGTAAGTCCATCCGTATTTGCAGAGAAACTACGAATCATACGCTCGTTATCACCTGTCGCTCTAAGTGCAAGACCGACTTCTGTACGTAGAAACCAATCAGTTGCAAACTTAATTATAAGTGTAACAATTAACATAATAATTAAAATTGACCACGTCTTTGGTAAATTTTCTCCGAAACCAATGCTAGAAAATAACGCGTTCAACCCCGTATCAAATCCTAATGACTGCCAGAAATCTTTTATAATCGAAAGAGATGTCTCTTGTTGAATGAGTGGTACATTGGATCGTCCCATAATTCTTAAATTAATAGAATACAAAGCAATCATCATGAGAATACCAGATAATAAAGGATTAATTTTCCCTTTCGTATGAAGAATACCTGTCATACAACCTGCTATAAACCCTGCGATGAGTGCAACCACTGTTGCTAAAAATGGATTAACTCCATTTACAATAAGAACTGCAGATACGGCAGCTCCTGTAACAAAACTTCCATCGACCGTTAAATCTGGAAAATCAAGAATACGAAACGAGAGGTAAACCCCTAGAGCCATAATTGCATAGATAACGCCAGATTCGATTGCTCCAAATGTTGCTGTAAACATAAACGCTCACCCTCTCAAAAGTATACTTTTTTATACATTAATTCGTGCAATACTTACCTTCTAAAAACAGAAAGCTTGAGTATAATACACAAGCTTCAGTAATTCCATAATTTCATCAGAAGAGGTACATAAGCACCCCACTGATGAACCCTTTACTTTATTCTGTAAATTCAGCCATGCTCTCCCACTCAGGCTTTAACTCAATACCCATATCGTTAGCTGCTTGTTTGTTAATTAACAATTTTAAGTTTTGTGGGTATTGAACTGGTAATTCTGAAGTTGTTTTCTCACCTTTTAAAATTTGAGCAGCCATTTCTCCTGCTTCGTGTCCAATATCATAATAGTTAAACCCATATGCTGCGAAACCACCACGTTCAACAGAATCTAATTCTCCAACGAAAAGTGGGATATCTTCATCAGATGCTACGAGAATAACAGATTCTAAAGCTGATACAACCGTGTTATCAGTAATAATATAAATCACATCTGCTACACCTACTAGAGATTCAGTCGCCTGCTTCACTTCTGCAGATGTAGAAACTGGACGTTCTACAACTTCTAAATCTGTACCTTCTACTGCTTTCTTAACGATATCTACTTGTGCAACTGAGTTTTGTTCACCAGCGTTAAATACCATTCCAATCTTTTTCGCATCAAAGTTCTCATCGATGAACTTAACTGTGTTCGGAATCGCATCAGGATGTGTATCTGTTGTTCCTGTAATATTGACACCTGGTGTATCCATTGCTTCTACTAAACTTGCTCCAACTGGATCCGTTACTGAAGTAAATACAATCGGAATTTCATCTGTTGCGTTCAATGCACTTTGAGCACTAGGAGTTGAATTTGCAAATATCAAATCCACGTTGTCACCTACAAAATTGGTAGCAATTGTTTGACTGTTATTCATATCTCCTTGAGCAATTTGAACATTATATTCAACATCTAAACCATTCTCTTTCAGTGCGTTTTGAAATCCTTCAAAAGCCGCGTCTAATGATGGATGCTCAACGATTTGAGTTACACCTACAGTAAATGTTTCTGCTGCTTCTCCACCGCCATCAGAAGTCGGTGCAGTTGCTTCTTCTTTGCCATTTTGTGCTGCCCCACAACCTGCCAATAACGACAAACTAAGTGTTGCTGCTCCAATTGCTTTTAACCACTTTTTACTCAATATCCTCATCCCCCATTATTCTTTAATACTTTTATGCATGTATGCTTTCATGTATTAAATTATACAAAATAATACTAAAATATCAATGTTTATTTTATAGTTTTCTACCAACTTATTCTTATTCATTACGATTTTTATACAAATCACTTTATGCTTTTCAACGTTTTGGTGTTACAATTCCAAACATTGTTGTTTGAACTCATTTTGATGAATATCTTATATAGCAAAAAACCTGTTCAGATAAAAATGTATCAAAACAGGTTTTAGACGTTATTTAAATGATATTATTTTATAATAGTAGGTACATAAATTGGATAAAAGTTCATTATAGGATTTTACTCTAGACAAATTAGAATATTATTTCTAGTAACATACTCTTAATGGGCTAACATTATTTAAGTGTTCAATAACTAATGACAGTCCCAATTGTAAATCACATTTGAGAAATCTAACTTTTTCAAATCTTCCTTCCGTATAAAAAAGTTAGCAACCCCACTATCTCCCCACATTATTCCCATGTCATCATGAGTGTCTATTTGTAACAATAAGATATTATGTTCTTGAAAGTTAAGTTCATATTCTCTTGGGTCAGTCTGTGTAAAGAAAGGATATCCACCTATTTTATGTCCTTCACCAGAAAAACGCTCATACACATCTTCTAATTCTTCATCATCTTCTCCCATAATCTCACTGAAGGACTTTCCTATAAGTTCACTACTTCTAAAATCACCATATGAAATCGGCTCATGCTCTAAGCTAAATGATAACGCCAACTCATGTTCAATTGGGAAATATTCCGTATCTAAATTCTCCATATATGAAAAGTCCGTTACTAATAATGTCTCATCCTTAATAACCTCAGAATGGTATAACACTCTAAAGTTAGACTGATTTGTCATATTATCAAAGTTAATTCCCATTACATCATCTTCAGCTGAGATAAAAAATTGTAGGATCCCTTTTGGGGGCATAAATTCTATGTGAGGAATTTCATCAAAGTTCAACTGTGCCAATAACTTCATTGGCTTCCCCTCTTCATCTTTAGGATGTTCAATAGCTTTCGGTAAATAAGGATTACCTACAAACTTACTTTGGTGAATAGTTGTTATATCTTTTGCAACAGATATTTCTATAAAAGGTTTAACCGTTTTTTCAATTCGATTACGAAATGTTTCTAATTGTACAGGCAAATGTAATTTCGACATCATATATTTCCTCCTCTCGATAACTGTTTTAAAAGACGCCTTCTTTAATATAGAATCGTGTCATATTGTGATACATAAATAACTATTTAATCACTTTATCTCTAATTTTGGTAGCGAAGAGTCCAATGCTACGGCTTTCTCATAATCTTCTGTTGCTTTTTGAAGCTCCTTCAATTCTCTATACAAAATTGCCCGATTATAATATACCTTTGCTTCTTGATCCTCTATTTCTAATGCGGTTTCATAATCAGCTAATGCTTTGTCATAGTTTTTTTGCTCGTAATGTATAATGCCACGATCATTATAGGCATCTACATGAAATTCATCTAATTGTAAGACCTTGTCATAACCTGATTTTGCTTTGTCATACTCGTTTTGTTCAAACAGTAGAAGTGCTCGATTATAATGTGTTTTGACATTTCTATCATCTAATTGAATCACTTTTTCATAATCTGATAGTGCTTTCTCATGAATATTCCGTTTGTGAAACATGATTCCTCTATTACTAAGAGCCTCTACATTTCTGCCATCTAGTTCAATTACTTTACTATAATCAGCTATTGCTTGTTCAAAATCATTAAGTTCTTCATATAAATCTGCTCTTTTACAATAAGCATCTACATGTTTGCAATCTAACTCTATAACCTTGTCATAATCGATCTTGGCTTGCTTATAGTTTTTAAGTTCATGGTATAAGATTGCTCGGCTAAATATTGCATCAATATTATTGACATCTTGTTCAAGAACTTGATTATAGACATCTATCGCTTCATGATAGCTACCTAACATCACGTATAGAAATGCCTTTTTTTGATATGGATACAGATTAGTTCCACCAAGGTCTATGAGTTTATCGTAATCGGTTATTGATTGTTCATATTCTTCAAGCATTTCATACAGTTTTGCTCGATTATAATATGCACCTATATGACCCTTATCTATAGCTATTGCTCTAGTATAATCAGCTATTGCTTGTTCATAATCTTGAAGCTCTTCATAGAGAATTGCCCGACTATTATATGCCTCAACGTGTAACTCATCTAATTTAATTACCTTATCAAAATCAGCTATCACTTGCTCATAATCACTTAGCTCTTCGAATTCATTTAATTCCATGTTTAAATTGGCTATATGATAGTAGGCGTTGGCATGTTTGTCATCCAATTCTACTACTTTTTTATAGTCCGCTATTGCTTTTCCATATTCACTTAGTTCCTCAAATAAAAGCCCTCTATTAAAAATTGCTGGAATATGACTATCATCTAATTGAATTGACTTATTATAATTTGTTATGGCTCTTTCATAGTCTCCAATATGTTCATATATGTTTGCCCGATTGTTGTATGCATAGGCATTGTCCGAATCTAACTTTATAACAGTATTATAATCTACTAATGCCTTTTCATAATCATTGAGCTCTGTATACAGAAGTGCCCTTTTAAAATATGTACTTAAATTATTAACATCCAATTCTATTTCCTTATTGTAACCTTCCAGTAACTTATCATAATTAACGTAAGAATTCATAATTCCCCTCCTCAACTTTTCGTATTAAATATATTCAATTGGTTATTCTTCATTACTTTCCCAAAGAAAAAAAGATAGCAAAAGCATATAAAGTAATGCTTGTACTATCTTTTACATATGTTTTAAAAATCTAATAATATTAAAATATTTTTTATAAACTTTATCACCTAGATACAGTCGATCTTAATAGAAATATGATTAATGAGTTTAATTCGTTGCTAGCTCACGTAGTGAACGACGCAGTATCTTCCCAGTTGTGTTCTTTGGCAATTCTTCTAAAAACTCAATTTCTGATGGAACTTTGTACTTTGCTAAGTGAGCGGCACAATATTCTTTGAATGATTCTTCAGTTAACGTCTTATCCTTCACTACAACAAATGCTTTAACTGCTTCTCCGTAATTCGGATCCGGTATTCCAATCACAGCTGCTTCAATTACTTCAGGATGTCCATATAATATTTCTTCAACCTCACGAGGGTAAACGTTATACCCACCAACAATTACCATATCTTTCTTTCGATCAACGATATAGAAATAACCCTCATCATCCATGCGTGCCATATCACCAGTGTAAAGCCAGCCATCTTTTAATGTCATAGCTGTTTCTTCTGGCATCTTATAATAACCTTTCATAACATTAGGCCCTTGAACGACAAGCTCTCCTACTTCACCAACTGGTACTTCATTCCCTTCAGGATCTACGACTTTATTGAAAACATTTCTTATACTCATTCCAACAGAGCCTGCTTTTCTCGGTCGATCTAATGGGTTAAAGCATGTAACAGGAGAAGCTTCTGACATACCGAAGCCTTCAGAAATGCGTACATCAAATTTTTGTTCAAAGCTGTTAAGTAAGGCAACTGGCATAGAAGCCCCGCCAGATATACATAGACGAATAGATGAGAAGTCTGCTTCACTGCTTTTCGCATATTGAAGTAAGAAATTATACATCGTCGGAACACCAGCAAATACAGTTGCTTTATTTTCTAACACTGTCGCAAAGACTTCTTCTGGACTAAAACGTGGTAGAATTAATAATGTTCCACCACTAATTAATGGTGCGTTTAGAGCAACGGTTAAGCAAAATACATGAAACATTGGTAAAACATTGACAACCGTATCATTTTCATTAATAGATAAATAATCTGCTACATCGATAGCATTACTATATACATTGCCATGTGTGAGCATCGCACCTTTAGGTTTTCCTGTCGTACCAGATGTATACAAGATCACTGCTAAATCTTCTTGGCTCAGCTTTGGAAAGCTCCCACTATTAACAACTGTCTGCAAGCAAATTGAAAACGGTTTCATTTTATCACGAATCAAAAATTGACTATAGTCCATCTTCCCTGTTTCAAGGACTATGTAATTCTCAACATTAGGAAGCTTTGCATCTATCTTATCAAACATCGGCATTAGCTTATCTATAGAAATAACAGCTTTTGCATCTCCGTTATTTAATATATAGCCAATTTCTTCGGCAGTATAAATTGGGTTAATTGGTATCACAACTGCACCAGCTTGTAGAGCACCATATAAACTAATCACAAACTGAGGCGTATTAGCAGAAATTAAACCAATATGATCGCCCTTTTTAATCCCACTTTCCATTAAAGAAGCAGCAAATGCATTAATTTGTTGCTGTAGCTCTTTATAAGTACCTTTCATCCCCTGAAATACATATGCATCCTTATTCGGGTTTTTTTCGGCTGCAAGATGGAATTGTTCACATAGATTCATAGCAAGTCCTCTCCTTTTAATGAATGAACAATCATTCATTTTATTAATTTTAAGAATATTCTTTTTTCATTATACTTGAAAAACTTAAAATTTTTCAATCATTTTGTCTATAATTGTCACTTTTCTAATACTGTATATAAATAAAAAGGTGGTACGAATCAATCTAAATTGATTTGTACCACCTTTTATATTAGTTAAAAATAACGAATATAACGAATAAAACTACTTTATTTTACGTATTAACACGTGTCATAACATATAAAATCATCCTTACTTTAATCAACAAATACTTGATTATTAAGGTGATGCTCCATATGTTCAAGGTAATCTTCAATAAGCCACTCAAAAGTACGAATTTGCTTATTACCTATGTCACACAAATACGAACGTTTTTCACTCGGTATTTTCTCAATGACACGTATGATTTGTTTATTTAAGCTACACCATAGATTTAATACTTCTTCAATTGAGCTATTTTCATAATCTTGTAATAGTACCCATTGTTCTTGATTATATGGCGTAATGATAAATGGTTGCTCTTCATATTGAATTTTTATGAATCGCTCAAGATTGTTCATAGCGGAATCACATAAATGGCCGATAATTTCTTTTTTTGACCATTTATTTGGATTTGTTCGTTCAGACACTTCTAGTTCAGTCATGTAACTAAATTCTTTTGGAACTGTGTTAATCCAAAAACTCAACTTATCAATAACAGACTGCATATCCTCACCACTTTCCTCATTCATGATCAACTATTTGAACAGCCAGTTAAAACATCATACTAATAAACTCATCTTTTGCAACATTTCCGAAATAATGATTTAAATCAATTTCACTTAATACACGTTGAACTTCTTTCTTCTCATATCTCGTGCCAGTTAAAATTTCTTCAAGTTCACTTAAATCACCAACGCCAAAGAAATCCCCATAAATTTTGACGTTGTCAATCATACCTTTTGATACTTCCAAACGTAAATCAATTTGACCTATTGAAAATCTGTGTGCATATTGAACATTAAACTTTGGAGACTTTCCATAATTCCAATCCCAATTTTTATAACGTGCATTTGATATTTCTCGAATGTTCTCCCAATCGTCTTCTGTCAACTCGTATGTTTGAATTTTCCCTTCGCTATTAAAAATAGAATGAAGTAACAATTCTTGAAATTCCTCAATCTTCATGTCTTTATTTAAAAATTCACGTATATTAGCAACACGACTACGGATAGATTTGATACCCTTTGATTTGATCTTATCCAACTTCACATTTAATGCAGAAACTACACTATCAATTTCTGAATCAAACAGCAATGTTCCGTGACTAAACATTCTTCCTTTTGTTGAGAACTGTGCATTACCAGAAATCTTCCGACCATCTTGAGCAACAATGTCATTTCGACCTGATAACTCTGCATTCACACCAAGTTGAGCCAATGCATCTACAACTGGTTCAGTGAATTTCTTAAAATCATGAAAACTATCTCCGTCATCTTTTGTTATAAAACTAAAATTGAGATTACCGAGGTCGTGATAGACTGCACCACCCCCAGACAACCTTCTCACTACATGGATTCCATGTTCATCTACATAATCTTGATTAATTTCTTCAGCTGTATTTTGATTTTTCCCAATGATTATTGAAGGTTCATTTATATAGAAAAGCAAATACGTCTCATTAATATCAAGATGTTTTACAGCATATTCTTCAATCGCTAAATTAATACGTGGATCTGTGATTCCTTGATTATCAATAAAAAGCACCTTAATCTCCTGCCTTTATACTATATTCTTTCTTTATCGTACTTATTATTTTCTGTTGGAGCAACTGTTACGATTCCCATTGCCATCCTGTTGATGCTAAAGATAATGAGCCTTCATATACTTTCTTCGCTGCTTGCTCTAAATCTTGTAACTGACCGAAATGGGGCAAATGGGTGAGCAATAATTGGTTTACTTCTGCTTTACTCGCGATTGTCGCTGCCTCTGTACACATCATATGTCCTGCTGATTTTCCGTCCATACCATGATAGAAGTTACTTTCTGCAATTAATAAATTTGCATTTTGTGCAAATGGAATAAAATCAGCTTTATAACTCGTATCAGCAGTATACACGACATTCACATTACCAACTGTGATTTTCATTGCATAACATGTAACAGGGTGATCTGTTTCCAAAAAAGTAATTGTAAATGGACCAATAGTTAACGCTTCGTCTGGGTCATAAGCAATACCCTTCGTATCAGCCGATTTTGTTAACTTAGAGTAATTGTCTTGGTCGCTAGCATGACCATAGATTGGTAATGTTTTATTTGTTTCTCCTAAAATCCGTTTAATCATTTGTGCATACTGTAACACTCCGATATCAGCGATATGGTCATGATGATAATGAGAAAGAATAACGGCATCTAATTGCGTAATCTTAATATAATTTTGTAGTTGTGATAATACACCGCTACCACAATCTACTAACAAATTGAACCCTTCATGCTCAATCAAATAACCTGAAGTTGCTTCATTTCTTTTTGGGTAGCCACCCCAATATCCAATAACTGTTACTTTCACACCTCATACCTCACTTTTTTAAATTTTTCCCCATATATTAAATAGAGTCACCACTTTAGCTTATCTAATATTTCTCCAAACTAAACAACACTATATGACTGTTTTAGTACAGATGACTCATTTTTATAAAAAAACCTTTTTGTTTCAATACAGTCATTGACATTTATTATCTGTTATAATACAATTAAATCATCTTAATTAATGACATGAACCAAAGGAGGAAACGACATGAAAATAACTGAATTTTTCAAAAATCTTCCGCCAAAGCACTGCCACAAATGTGGTGAAGTCATTGAAGAACAACATGAGTGTTATCATAATCAATGTGAACGATGCTTGAGTGATCTCAAGTAAGTTATACCTTGTTAATTATCTCCTAATTGTTTTGTCTGATATATCATGTATCAGACTCTTTTTTTGTATTATAACAGACTATATTTCTTATACAATACTATATAAAAAGTCGAGACATACTTATGCCTCGACTTTTTTATTAATAAATTTTAATACTTTTCTTACTGATTGTTCACCTTGATCAATGCAATCTGGTAAACCAAGCCCTTCATAGGAAGCACCAGATAAAAATACACCAGGAAGATTCCGCTCAATATTCTCGTGTACCTCTTTAAGACGTTGTTTATGACCGACTGTGTATTGTGGCATTGCATTTTGCCAACGAGTGATTACCGTGAATTCAGGTTCGTCCGTCAAACTCAATATTTTATTTAAATCTTTTAATACAACTTTCTTAATATCCTCATCCGAACGTTGAACAATACTTTCATCTCCAGCACGACCAACATAACAACGTATCAACACTTTACCTGGTGGTGTTGTATGTGACCACTTTTTATGAGTCCATGTACAAGCTGTTATCGTATATTCGCTTTTTCGTGATACTACAAATCCTGTTCCATCAATATCCTTCTTAATAGCCGATTCCGGAAATGCCATTGCTACCGTCGCTACTGATGTAGAAGGCATTTGTTTAAATGATTCAAAAAATTGATATTTCGAAAACATTTTTGCCGTTTGCCTATGCGGTGTTGTTACAATGACGGCATCAGCAGTTAGTTCGTCACCATTATTAAGCATTAACGTGTAATGACTATCATTTTTATGGATCTTTTCAACCGAAGTTTGCAACTGAACTGTTCCTTGATCAAGATGCTTCTCTACCTCATGAACAAGAGACTCTAATCCAGTAGATACCGTTAAAAACATCCCTTTATCCCCTACCTGCATTTTTTGAGAGGATACAGGCTTTGGAATTCCTCGCTTCATTCCTAGAATTAGACTACGATACTTTTCTTCAACTTGTTGGAACTGAGGAAATGTCGCTTGTAAACTAAGCTCATCAATATCACCAGCGTAAATACCTGATAGAAGTGGTTCGATTAAATGATCAACTACTTCATTCCCAAGTCGACGTCGAAAGAAATGCCCTAACGATTGATCACTCGTTTCTTTCGATCGCGGTAATATGAAATCCGCTCCTGCTCTTAGCTTTCCTAATGGACTAAATAATCCTGAAAACGCAAACGGAGTCATTTTTGTTGGAATACCCATAATAGAACCACCAGGCATCAAATGCAATCGATCTTTCACGAGTACATAAGACTTTCCAGTTCGATTCGATATAAGAGCGTCGCTCATTCCAACTTCATTCACAAGACGTGAAGCACTTTGCTTCCTAGCTAAGAAAGAGTCAGGTCCTCGTTCAACAACGAAACCATTTTCTGTATATGTTTGAACCTTTCCACCGAGTCGTGTACTCGCTTCTAACAATGTACACTCAATCGCAAGTTGCTGTTTATGAATCTCTTTTTGTAAATAATAAGCAACCGTTAGCCCTGTAATGCCTCCCCCAATAATTACAATTTTCCTCTTATTTTCACTCAACACGTAACCCTTCTTGTAACTTCTTCATTACGGATGAGACCATCGCCTCGATGAATAGTGGATCTGTATTTGGCATTGGTGGGCGATAATAATTTGCACCTATTTCATCAGTAACGACTTTGCATTCATAATCATTGTCATACAACACTTCTAAATGATCAGACACAAAACCTACAGGTGCATATACAAATGATTTATACCCTTTTTCTTCAAATAGATCTCGAGTTAAATCTTGTACATCAGGTCCAATCCATGGTTCAGGAGTATTGCCTGCACTTTGCCAACCGATTTCAACGTTGTTAACACCTGCTACTTCAGCTATTAGTTCAGCAGTTTCTTGTAATTGATTCGGATAAGGGTCACCAGCTGCAATAATTTTTTCAGGTAAGCTATGAGCAGACGCAATTAACACGGCATTTTCACGTTCTGCTTCAGACATACTTTCATATGTTTTCTTAACTTCATCTGCCCAAAATTGAATAAACTTTGGCTCTTTATACCAAGATTCAACGGAATAAATATTAGGTCCACCTAATTTTTCTGCTTCCTCTTTCGCACGACCATTATAAGATTTCACACTGAAAGTTGAAAAGTGTGGTGCAAGAACGATGCTGACCGCTTCTTCAATACCGTCCTTATTCATTTGTAAGACAGCATCCTCAACAAATGGTTCAATGTGCTTTAGACCAAGATACATCTTGAATTCAAACTCATCATACTTGTCGTTTAATGCAGCTTCTAGAGCCTCTGCTTGCTCAAGTGTAATGCGAGCTAACGGTGAGATTCCACCAATCGCTTCGTATCTTCCACGCAAATCTTCAATCATCTCAGGAGAAGGTTTGCGTCCATGTCTAATATGCGTATAATAACGTTCTAAATCTTCTTCTTTATATGGTGTACCATAAGCCATTACAAGCAAACCGATTTTTCGTTTTGTCATCTCAATACACCTCGTCCTCTAATAATTCTGTGACTGCTTATTTATTCATCGAATAGTCATGCACAAATTTTGTTAAACGCTTTAATGTATCAACCTTAACATCAGGGAAAACACCATGCCCTAGATTGAAGATGTAACCAGGGTTTAACATTCCTTGATCGAGAATTTCCTTCGTACGTTCTTCAATAACTTCCCAAGGGGCAATTAGAATTGACGGATCTAAGTTACCTTGTACTGCTTTTGTAATCCCTAATGAACGAGCTTCTTGTATTGGAAGTCTCCAATCCAATCCAACAACATCAAGAGGTAGATCATGCCATTCCATTGCAAGGTGACTTGCACCTACTCCGAACATAATAAGTGGTACGTTCTCTTCTTTTAACTCGCTGAAAATTCGTTCCATGACAGGTTTAATAAATACCCGATAATCAGCAACATTTAGCGCTCCAACCCAAGAATCAAAGATTTGAATTGCCTTCGCTCCTGCTTTAATCTGTGATTTCACATATGTAATTGTCATATCAGCTAGCTTTTCCATTAATTTAAACCATGCTTCTGGTTCACTATACATGAATGACTTTGTTTTATTATAATTCTTTGATGGACCGCCCTCAATCATATAGCTCGCAAGTGTGAAAGGAGCACCACTGAATCCGATAAGAGGTACATTAAGCTGCTCTTGCGTTAATAATTTAATTGTTTCTAAAACATACGGAACGTCCTCTTCAGGATTTATTTCACCTAGACGTTCAACATCTGCAAGTGAACGAATTGGGTTATCAATAACAGGACCGATTCCTGTTTTAATATCAACATCAACACCAATAGCTGGAAGCGGTGACATAATATCTTTATATAAGATAGCTGCATCTACATCGTACTGCTCAACTGGAAGCCTAGTTACATATGCACATAACTCTGGTTGATGCGTAATTTCAAATAACGAATATTTTTCTTTCAGTTTTCGATATTCAGGCTGAGATCGTCCAGCTTGTCTCATATACCATACAGGTACATGTTCAGCTTTCTCTCCACGACATGCTTTTAAAAATGTATCATTAAATTGGCGATTATTCATAATTCCAACACCTTCCACATTCATACTATCATTACTATACACATAACCTTTACTATACTAATTCCAACATAAACTTACCATAAATAACATTAAACGTTCAAAAATTTGACTGAATTATGTTGAAAACAGAAGAAAGTGACTTGATGTTCCAGTCATTGAAAGCACACTAGACCAACACCAAGCCACTAAAAATATTTTCCATTATAGAGAATATATAAGGAATTAATTTATTGAAAATTGGGGTGATTGTATACTGATCTAACGGAGTCAAAACTAATATAAGAAATAAAATAACACCGTAGCTTTCAAAATTTTTCATTTTAATAGACAAAGAAGGAGACACAGCATTTTCTAACATTCGATAACCATCAAGAGGAGGAAACGGCAATAAGTTGAATATAGCTAAAATCAAGTTTAATAAAATAAAAGTATTAAAAAAAAGATAAATTGTTTCGTAAATTGCTGGTTCAACTGCTCCCTCAATACCAAACCTTAACAATAAGAACCAAATTAGAAAACCTAAACACATTAAGATAACATTACTTAAAGGACCTGCAAAAGAAACAAGTATTCCAGAAATTCTCGGATATCGAAAATTATTTTGATTAACTGGAACAGGTTTCGCCCAACCAAATCCTAATAGAAAAATCATTAAAGTTCCTAACACATCTAAATGAGAGAGCGGAGATAATGTTAACCTTCCCTCATTTTTAGCAGTAGGATCTCCAAGTAAATATGCAACATATGCATGAGCAAATTCATGAACGGTAAATGCAATCATCAATGTCACGATTAGATAAGGAAT
Source organism: Bacillus solimangrovi (assembly GCF_001742425.1). Taxonomy (GTDB): domain Bacteria; phylum Bacillota; class Bacilli; order Bacillales; family Bacillaceae_N; genus Bacillus_AV; species Bacillus_AV solimangrovi. The sequence goes on along the minus strand of NZ_MJEH01000029.1, from coordinate 6,489 downwards.
TAATTCAATTGGAAATGCAAGAAACTGCTCCATACCCTCAATCCTTCTGCTTAATTCTATTTAACCTTATTCAGTCTACCATAGAAAATTAGAAAGTGTAACAATGCGTACAATAAGTCAAATGCACGTAGTGACACTTCTCCATTTTCTTATTAAAATTTTCAATGAAAGGATTGCATAATATGAACATCCATATCACATTCGGAACAGAAGATTACCTCGCTTCCTTAAAAAACTCACACAGAAAACAAAGATTACTTTTAATGTCTAATTTAAACTCTTCAGTATTACTTCATGAAACGGATGGCAAATCATTTTTTAATGAACCTAAATCCTATCAAGTAATTAACGGTTCAGGAAAGCTAACAACAGGAAATTTTGCCGTATTGAACAACATCCCTGTTCGTGAAGAAGGGAGAGCTCTATTTGAAGATCGTTATCGCTACCAAGCTCAGTTAATTGAACAAGAAAAAGGGTTACAAGCTATTCGACTCCTTCGTCCTACAAAAAGAGATACGTACATCATTTTCACCTTATGGCAACGTGAGACAGATTATAATACTTGGATAAAATCAAAAACATCTAATCAAAAGAAAATTTACGAAGGGATTGATAAAACCTCAATCTTCCCTCGTCCATCTTACGTCGCGACTTATACTGTTTTAAAGTGAACTAACTATATAAGAAGTTTTTTGATACCTTCTCTCATCATTTATAGAACAGGTCATTTATTCTGTCTCTATGTAAACCTAATATCTCAAGTTAAATTCTTCAGCCAGTGGTACCATCTAATAAAAATGATTACTAAGATAATCCCAGCAGCATAACCAGCTATGACATCTGTAGGGTAATGTACGTATAGAACGATACGACTCAAACCGATTAAGAAGATAAAAACAATACTAAAAGACATTAAAATTAATTTCTTTCGATTCGATAACTCCATGTTTTGAATCACAAAATATGTAAGTAACGCATAAATAAGTAATCCAATCATAGCATGGCCACTAGGAAAGCTGTATCCAGTTCCATCTATAGCTTCATTTATCGAAGGTCTCTCTCTAGCTATTACTACTTTTAGCACATCCTTAAGTACAATGCCTCCTATATATGCAATAACAATTAGTATCGCAGCTACCTTATCCTTCTTGACCAACCAAAACCAAATTCCTGCAATTGCAATGAGAGGAACAAGCACAATCTTAGAACCAAAGTGCGTAATAAATGTAAGAAAACCAATAATAATTGGCTCATTTATTTCAGCAGCCCAATTTTGAATTACACTATCCAATAACGTCGGACCACCTGTAGCTCGGATTTCCCAATACAAACTAACAAATAATACGAGTGCAACAATAACAGTAATCATTGCTATACGATATTTCTTCTTAGTACCTATTTTCATCTTAATCATTCTCCTTCCATAAAGTAAAACTTCCATCAGGTTATTACTGACGCTTGCTATCCACCTTAACTTCGTTTACTTTTCTAAGTTTTGAAATGGGAGTCTTCTCGTCAAATGACACGTGATAATCTATGAAACAAACTAAATATCACCATTTCCATATAACACATCAATTCAAAACAAAGAAATTCATTTAATAAAATATTTGAACTTAAGTGCACAGGATATCCATTTTAATAGATATGATGAAAATATGTTTTTTAGAAAGGAATCGATTAAAATGTTATTGATCACAAGATGAAAGTGCTCATTGATAGAGTAATGAGGAATTAGCAAATAAATTTTCTGCTCAAATTTCACTACAGTCGTGACTGCTATATCGACTAATATTACAACCTTTCTTTAAGAGTGAGATTGGAGACGAAACGAAACATATGGAAGAAGTTGATCACCTTTTGCGTGATACACCTCCCTCCAGTATTTTTTCCAATTACTACAAAAAAAAAAAAAAAAGAGAGAGGTGTATCTCCATTGTTGAGATGTACCTCTTCTTTCATATCTCACATGTTATACTTTTAACATGTGAAAATATGAGGAGGAATTATGATTTTACAGACCCTATTTCAAAGATTAGAAGATCAATTTGAAGATATGATTCGTGTACGAAGATACCTTCACATGCACCCTGAAGTATCTTTCAAAGAGGAAAAGACCGCTAAATACATCGCCAACTTTTATACTAACTTAGATATGAAAGTAAGAACAAATGTCGGTGGAAATGGTATTGTATCTACATTAATTGGAGGAAAGCCAGGCAAAACGATCGCATTACGTGCTGATTTTGATGCTTTACCGATTCAAGATGAAAAAGATGTCGCCTATAAATCAACTGTTCCAGGTGTCATGCACGCGTGTGGACATGATGGTCATACGTCAATGTTACTTCACCTAGCAAAAGCCCTTCACTCGATGCGTGATAAACTATATGGCACATACGTATTTATTCACCAACATGCTGAGGAATATGCTCCAGGTGGCGCTAAACCTATGATTGAAGACGGCTGCTTAAATGACGTTGATATGATTTTTGGAACGCACTTTTGGGTAACTGAACCTCTTGGAACCATTGGTTACCGTACAGGGCCAATTATGGCGGCAGCTGACCGATTTAAAATTGAGATTCAAGGAAAAGGTGGACATGGTGCTCAACCTCACCATACAAAAGATGCAGTTGTAACAGCATCTCAACTCGTATGTAACCTTCAACAAATTGTGAGCCGTAGAGTTAATCCACTTGATTCTGCTGTCCTTTCTATAGGAAACTTTGAAGCGAGAAATGAATTTAATATCATAGCTGATACAGCAACCCTCTCAGGAACAGTTCGTACATTTAAAGAAGACGTACGCAATCTTGTCGAATTAGAGATGGCAAGAATTATTAAAGGAACTTGTTTGTCAGCAGGAATTACTTACAATTTTCAATACGATAGAGGATACCCACCAGTCGTAAATCATGAATTAGAGACAACCTTCCTTACTACTATCGCTAGTGATATACCTGATGTTTCATCAGTAAATGAAATCGAACCACAAATGGCTGGTGAAGATTTTGCTTACTACTTACAGCACGTACCAGGTACTTTTTTCTTTACTGGAGCAGCAATCGGTGATCCTAACAACATGTTCCCACACCATCATCCAAAGTTTGACTTTGATGAAAGAGCAATGTTCATTGCAGCTCAAACATTAGGCGCTGCAGCACTTAAGGCACAAACAAGGTAAGACAAGAATTATAGCACCTCTTGTCTTACCTTGTTTTATCACTTGTAAATATTCTAATTCGATACGCATTAATTGCAACTTCACCCAGATGATCAAGAAGACGATAGTTTGCGACTGCACCCACTGCTGCACCGACCCCAGGTAATAGTTGAAAGAACTTTGCTAAATCAATATAATCTCTATATTCTTGTTGGAATGCTCTCCACTCAATATCTTTTACTACTTCTTTCTCTTTAGACCAGTCTTTCATTATCTTTAATGCATTCTTACGATGCTCTCTAGATGAAAATGCGAGCTGAAAAACATATAACATGTAAATACGTTCTTCGTACTTTCGTACATCAAATCCATAAATAGTTGCTATCTCAAACAGGAACTTCATCTTAATAGAAAGTAACAATGGAAAATCAGCCATTCCAAGTAGAATACCACCTACACCTGTACCTGCTCCTTCTATGGCAGCTGTTTTTTTATATGATGCTAACTTCTTCCCGATCAATTCTTCCTGTTCACGTAAACTCTGTACTTGAACAGGAACGTCTTTTGTCATCATATTAGACCCTGTTAATATGCCTTCTACCATTTTCTTAATGCTTTCAGTAACAATTTCATGAGCCTTCTCTGGGATTAAGCTGTTCACTCTTATTTGTGTCTGTTTTGAAAGTCTTTGTATCATTGATGAACGCTTCAATATTCGTTCTTCCCATTGTTTCATTTCAATATAGGCTTCTTTCTCATATTGATCCATGTATGAACCTCGCTTTTTATTTCAATCAAAAGAGTAAATTACCTGTCCAGTTTCATTTTATTGGATACAGAAAGTCTTTATGAAATCCTAACTATCTTTCAAATGGAGAAAGAATTGATATCACTACAGTAGTTGAGCCAATAGTTCCTCATTGGTTCAACTAACCATCCTGAATAATCTTACGAGCCTAGTTGATGCTTGTTTTATATCTTTTTCAAACGCCCCTTTGTATAAATAAATACAAAAGCGTAGCTGAACAACACACCTACAGCAAGAACAATCGATGTAATCATGAAGCTACTGGATAAACCGACAACAATCGTTAATAAGACAACTTTTACAATTAACATAACGAACATTATGTTCAAGAAAGAACGAGTACGAACACTATGACTAATTGGATACAGATCCAACCAACGTTTCATAACATGATGACGCCACAACGGTAATAGTTGAAACCCTGACAAGTACAGCGTAATCACAAACACAATAAGCTTTCCATATTCGTACGGCAAAGCATAAATGATTGCCCCACCAATTACTAACAAACGGATGTACACACCTAGATAGTCGCTTGAGCGGATCAAAGTTTTCGCATATAAATGTGTGTATGTAGATGATTGACGAAACGAAATCAAATTTAAAATAACGTTAAAATAAGCACGATGTTTTATTTTCTCTTTATATTTCGGTACATCAGTAAATAAGTTTGCAATCCGATAAAATGACATCATTCTCTCTTGCTCAATCTCTATAAGTTTTTCCCAATTCAATACCTTCCTCTCAGTATTCAATCGGCGATAATAGAGGAGCAATCCAATCATGATAAGTACTATAACAGACGGAAAAATGATCGACGTCTGTGCAAACAAGAAATAAACAAACACCACATTTACTGCAAATCGAACGAGCATATCAGATAGATGCGTGGTTGATGTTGAAAAATACCTCATTTCCCAAGAAGCATAGATATTCCACCCTTTAACAACAAAGAGTGCTATCGTCATAACGACGTATACAAGAATCGTTATATCATTTAAATGAAAATATAAAGGTGCAAATAATGCTGCAACCATTAATAAAACGTAACATTGGACAACTAAACTAAACTGTTTCGCCTTTTGAAAATATGGTTGAAGTTGTTCTTCTAATGGTAACAAGAAGACTAGATCTGCTTCTTTCAATAATGTCCGCACTGGACTATGTGTGAGAAGTGCCCCCATAACAACCGCTATAATAAAAACGACTGGAAAGGTATCAGGCAATTGAGCGATCCATTGCTGGTAATAATATGCACCTACACCGATTGCAAAAATAAGAACGAACTTTAAATGATCGTTAAACATTAATCGTAAATAACGTCGCATTTCACTTATAAAGAGACTAAAACGCTTCTTCCAAAATTCTGTTGCATTAAACATTTTGATCTTCCTTTGTTAGCTGCAAATATAAATCATCGAGAGTTGCATCTGGCATGCCAAACTGCTCTTTTAATTCCTCTAAAGTGCCTTTAGCTCGAATTTGTCCCTCATGCAAAATCACAAACTTATCACAATACCTTTCTGCCGTTGATAAGATATGTGTAGACATTAAAATACCTGCTCCCTGTTCTTTCATTTGCTGTATATAATTCAAGAATGACTGAATACCCAATGGGTCCAAACCTACAAAAGGTTCATCAATTATATATAAAGAAGGTTCAACTAAGAACGCACACATAATCATTACTTTTTGACGCATTCCTTTTGAGAAATGAACTGGAAACCATTTCAAACGCTTTTCCATTCGAAATTCTTTTAATAATTGATGCAATCGTTTCTCAAATGTATCCTTATCTATACCATAAGCCATAGCTGTTAATTCTAAATGCTCATATAATGTTAATTCATCATACAAAATAGGTGTCTCAGGAATATATGTAAATTGTGAACGATATTTCTCTGGTGATGAACCACTCGTCTTTCCATTTATTGATATCGTTCCTTTTTTTGGTTCCATTAAACCAATAATATGTTTAATCGTCGTACTCTTTCCTGCTCCGTTGAGTCCAATCAGGGCTGTAAGTTCACCTTTTTTTACTTCAAATGAAACATCATCAAGCACATTTTTATTTGTATATCCACCTGTTAGATGCTCAATTTTCAATAAATCTTGTCCCATGACTAATCGTCCCTTTCCATTTGATTCTATTTCATCTTATCAAAGTTCCTTCAATACTCATAGTAAGTGCTTAAAAAGTAAGACAAAAATGTAGAGTAATTAATGTAACGTTGGCACGAGTACTATACCTTATTATAGAGACATGAAGATAACATAAAGAAGTTGACGCATAAATACGAATACAATTTCACCTAGATTTTTTGAACAATCTCTACTATGCAAACATATTTTCATCTTTTTTTATTTTGTTATCTTTTGTTGTATAAGAACTGTTCATGCGGGCATGATAATTAGCGAAGAGGGAGATATTACTTTAACAGCAAAACCATCAAGGAGATGATAACATTGAACAAATTGGTGCTTTCCACTTAACCGTTCAAACCTATCATTGAAA
>NZ_MJEH01000028.1 GCF_001742425.1 Bacillus solimangrovi | reverse complement strand
TTCTTGTCGGAATTGATTTGCAGCTTCATTATCGTCTACTTGTTCAGCGATTGGAGCAAGTGTCGCAAGCTCACCTAACCGCTTCCCGTACCAATACGTATCACTAGGGTTGTCTACTTCAGTTTGAGCTTCATTTATGAAGCTTGATAACTTAGCTTTGTCATACGTTCCTGCATCAGGTAATGACGGTAACACACCGTTAAATTTCATCGTCGTTTTGAATGAAGAGCCTTCTGCAACCTTCATCATTCCACGAACAGAATCAAACGTATAATCTAAGAAAGGTTGATTCGTATTCTTCCACTGATGTGGATATAATGCGAAAATCGTACCTTCGTTTGCCCCTTCTTTCACTTCTGTTTCAAACGTATACGTTGTTTCTACCTCACTTGTCGCCTCGTTATATGACCAATCAACTCTAGTATCAACGACATGTGAGTATGCATATTGCTCAAATTTCTTCAACGTTTCGATTGAATTATCAGGCAGAACCGCAACAGAGAAATAGTTCTTACCGTTAAGGTGGTTCGTCAATGTTTTCGTGTTCAATCCTGACCATGTCGATCCACTTGGACCAAACAATGCATAGTGACTACCCTTTTCAGTCGTAATACCGATTACGTTACTATTTTCATCACCATACCAAACAGTTGGTGGTGTTGAAGGTAACGTGATTTTCGGATCGCCACCTTCATATGTTGCATAGACAAACGGTGAGCCGTGTCCGTATGTAACGTCTATAGAGTTTCCTCCGTTTTTATATTCATTCGTGACAAACCAGTCACTATAATCATCAACCTTCGTATTTTCAAATGAACCTGTACCTGTATGACCGAGAACGAAATCATCAATATCATTCATCCAGCCCTTTGTAAATCCTCCTAATCCTTCAATACTATTGCTAGGATTATAGATTCGAAGTCCAGATGGTTCATTAATCATCGCTAGAGGGTGTGGATATTGAGCATTGGAATATTGTTCCCATGCAGTCGAGCTCCACCAATCATTTGTTGGCATTGCGCCAGTTATATTAGATGTTTTATAGATCATATCTTGCACATCTGACACACCTGTTGGTTTAACAGTAGAATAACTACCCGCACCTAAATCAACTTCACCTGAAAAGGCATTTGCTGATGGTACGATAAGTGAGCTTGTAAGCAATGTTGCTGATGCAACTGTTAGTAGCTTCTTCATAAACTTCCTCCTAATTTCTTCACATAAGCTGTCTAATAGATATTCAAAAAGGATCGATATTTTCTCCACACTGATAAACATTTTTTTGATTTTATAAAGAACAGAAATAACAAATAACCAAAAATATTTAACAGCCATTTTGTTAACCTTTTGAACATCTACTTCAAGGTTACGTTAGAAAAAATGCTACTACAATAGGAATATCCGTGGGTTTCTTGTAACAGCGGTGTAATACTGTAACAGTTCAAATAGATAAATAGTCTTAGTATAGACGATGAGTTTTTTACATGTGGTAATCATTATTAGGCGAGTTAACTTCATAACATCAAAACTTTTGAAATTATGTGTTGAGAAGCTAAGTTTCAAGAAAGAGAGCCTTTTTTTACTAATTAATGAAAATGTACAGGCACAAACAAATGTGCCTCATAAGATGTATTAAGATAATAAAAAGGCGGTGTAAAATATGACAATTCGAATTGTACCTACTGAATTGCCGACCATTCAAGATGCAATCAACGCATCTTCATCGGGGGATAGTATTCAAATCTTGGCTGGTACGTTTGATGGGTTTAATGTGAATGTGGAAAGGTTGAAGATATTTGGTTGTGGAATTGGTAAAACGATAATTGCTGGAGATCCTGCCGCTGCTAGTCCTAACGGAATTAATGTGAATATGAATCAGACGATATTACAAGGCTTCACTGTCCAAAATTTCCCTGTAAGTGGTATTGAAATTAACTCATCTCAAAATACACTAAAAGACATCGAAGTAAAATTTTCTAACCAAGGAGCTAATATAGAAATAAACGATAATAATAACTTACTCATAAATTGCAGCTCGTTTTTTAGTCAATTTGAAGGAATCGAAATAGATGGACTTCATAATTGCTTGCTTCGTTGTGAAAGTTCGCAGAATACATTTGAAGGGTTTCAGTTATTCGATATAAATAACATATTAATCAATAATCTTGCAAAAAATAATCGAAGTGATGGTTTTGAAATAAATGAACCCAATCAAATTCTCTTTAACAATAAGTCAATAAGTAATGAAGCTTTAGGAATTCAAGTTGATGAAGACCAAAACACTGTTATTGGCAATCTAGTATGCAATAATATTCAATCTGGAATTTTAGTAGATAATAATGTATTCGACAATTGCATTGACGACAACATCGTTCGAAACAACGGCTCATTTGCTACCAATGCTGGTATTCGTGTTGAAAGTGGCGCGATGAATAATACAATTCGATTTAACAAAGCAAAAAACAACTTCGATCTTGACATTGAAGAAGAAAGTGGATTGTTTGAAAATACATTTGATGGAAATAAATGTGGAGTCAGTTTTCCTCCAGAAATTTGTAATCCGTAATATGCAGGTTGAGGATTTAAGTTCATCCCAGGAACGACAAGCATAAGCTCAGCCTTGGTGTGGCAGTTCTTGTCACAGAAAGCTTGAGCTTATTACCTTGAGTTCCTAAGAGCCATTCCCTTGAAAATCTTAGATGAAGCTTTAGCGCTTGTCTGCTGGATAGACAAGCCCGATTTGTTCTCTTGCTTCTTGCATAATGGAAGCTGTTATACGTGAAACCTCATGTGAGTTCACAGAAGACTCCATTTTGCCTTCTTCTAACAATTGAATAAACTCTTCTAACTCGTAATACATCGGAGGTTTGTCTTGAGTAAATTCAATAACTTCAACTGATCCATCTCTGTAGCGAATCTCTGCTTTAGTAGGAGCATTCACGCTATCAAACATAATCGTTCCATCTTCCCCTTGTATTTCTGAATCAACATAGGAATTGACAATTTTTGAATGAGTAACGACTGCTTCCATCTCTTTATATTTAAATAGCAAGCTTCCCTCACCATCAACTCCTGATTCTAACATATAGGCATTAGCCTTCAGATTCTCAGGTTGGCCAAATAGAGAAACCATCGGATATAAACCATATATCCCAAGATCCATTAATGATCCATTAGAAAAATTAGGATTAAATGCGTTTAAAATCTCTCCATTTCGATAAGCATCATACCTTGATGAGTAACTACAATAAATCGCATTGTAGCGACGAACAGTACCAATTTTATGTATATTTTCTCGTATCGCTTTAAAACTAGGCATGAACGTAGTCTTTAAAGCTTCCATTAATAAAACGTTATTTTTTTTCGCTACCTCTATCATTTCATCCACTTCTGCCAAATTCGAGGCAAACGGCTTTTCACATAAAACATGCTTTCCTTTATTCATAAACGTAATCGCATGCTGAGCGTGTAAGGAATTAGGAGTTGCTATGTAAACGGCATCAATGTCCTCACTACTTGCCATTTCTTCTAGATCAGTGAATATTAGATCCGCATCATGTTTCTGTGCAAACTCTTTTGCTTTATCTTCTGATCTTGAATAAACACCCTTTAAAGAGAATTGTGGGTGGTGTTTTGCAGCATCAAGAAATATATCTGTAATCCAATTTGTTCCGACTGTTCCGAATCTAATCATATACATGACCTCCAATTACAAATCTAATCATATGTATAACTTCCAATTTCAAACCTAACATATTTCGACAACAAACGCTAAAATAAATAACTTTTGTTGTAAATTTCTGCTCTGATTTATACTGTCTTAACCTTTTTTCGGTACTCAGCAAATAGTCAGTAGTTTCGTTGACCATGGCAAAACTTTATCGTTCTCTTCATTATTGTTTATATCGAAATTTAAAAGTATACTAAACAAAATTGAAGGTGAACTGCCCCAATAGTTACTCATTTCCTTTTAATCGTGTGACTTATGAACTTGATATGAATCGTGTAAGAGGATCGTTCTCTTGAGATGATGTTTATACAAAGTGAAACTTCCATCAATGAAGGTTTTCTCCATCCTCCACTGATGGTTAGTTGAACCAATCAGGTAATGACTGACGTTTTAATCACAGGGGTACATTTAAATCTCCGAAGTTTTGAAGTGAGAGTCCTAGCGGCAGTTGACAGTTAATAAAATTGATTTGTAAAGCTAGTAGAGGAAGCACGTCCGTAGATTTATTTTAAGGAAGGAAGAATTCTGTATATCTATCTTAATCTTTATACAGCCAATAGAATCTTTTTAGTGTTTATTATCTGCATCCTAATAGCTGTTATTTCTAAAGATCAATTGAGTACATTTCTTACTCTACTTTCACTGCTATGAGCAATTGAAATCGTTAACAGCCATCCATACATTGTCCAGCGGGATCGCTCGTATTACAGACATTGTTTGCGACGGTGTTCGTATTTGGATCAACGATTAAGTCTATCCCATCATTATCTAGGACCGTATTTTTAATTACGATATTTTTTTCACTAGATGATGCTACTTCAATGCCATTAACCATATTATTTAAAATCGTATTGTTTTCTAGTGTGTTATTGTCAGAAACCTCTAATTCTATCCCGTCAGAACCATTATGTTGAGCGATATTTTTTTCAAACGTATTGTTATGTGAATTTTCCAGCTCTATTCCGTCAAACTCATTATTTTGAACGGTATTTTTTTCAAACGTATTATCATGAGAAACTTCTATCTCTATCCCGTCAAATCCATTATGTTGAGCGGTATTTTTCTCAACTACATTGTTGTCAGAACCTACTAACTGTATCCCATCAAATCCATTATTTTGGACGGTATTCTTCTCAAGCGCATTGTTGTCAGAACCTTCTAATTCTATTCCATCAAACCCGTTATTTTGAGCGGTATTCTTCTCTAACACATTGCTGTCAGAACCTTCTAATTGTATCCCGTCAAAAACATTATTTTGAACAGTATTTTTTTCTAGCTTATTGTTATTAGAACCTTCTAATTGTATTCCGTCAAATCCATTATTTTGGGCAGTATTCTTTTCTAGCTTATTGTTGCCAGAACGTTGTAGTCCTACCCCGTCAGAACCATTATTTTGAATGATGTTTTTTTCAACCGTATTGTTGTTACCTACCAATAAATTTATACCGTGAAGAAAATTATTTTGAACGGTATTTCTTTCTAGCATATTGTCGTTACTAGTCATTAACGTTATTCCATTAAGATCATTATTATCAATGATATTTTTTTCAATTATATTGTTGTGACTAGATGCTAACGTTACTCCACTAACTCGATTATTTTGAGTAGTATTTTTTTCAATCTTGTTATCGTTACTAGACGCTAACGTTATGCCATGAATACTATTATTTCGAGATGTATTTTTTTCAATTGTATTACTGTTACTAGAAGATAACCATATCCCCTGAACACTATTATTTTGAATCGTGTTTTTTTCAATTGCATTGTTATTGCTACACGCTAGATTTATACCATCTACACTATTATTTTCAATGATATTGTTTTCAATCGTGTTGTTGTCACTAGCCAATAAACTTACACCACTAACACTATTAACTTGAATCGTATTTTTTTCAATCATATTATTGTTGCTAGACATTAAATTTATTCCGTGAACACTATTTCGAATAGTAAAACCCTCAATCAAAATACCTGAAACATTGTTAAGCAGAAAACCATTAACGGATCCTTCTACAACAGGATTATCTACACCTTTGAAAGAAAGGTTATCCATTGAGATTGTTGCACCAGCATAAGGTCCACCTGCTGCAAGTACCTCAATCGTATCGCCTAGATTGGCCGCATCAACCGCTGCTTGAATCGTACTAAAATCTGTTGGAACGATAAGTGTATTCAAATTTTCAGCTCCTTTCTTTTTTCATTGTTCATTAAGCGAGAGGTCAGGAAAATGGGGATTATCAATATATTTTGAGACATGTATATGAGACACTATCACTTTAACCATCTTATGCGTGGACAGAAAAAACGTATAGACGAGTATTGATCTATTAATAAAAAGGGCGAGTCTGTTAATTTGAAATACCCTCTGTCAAGTAGACAGAGGGCATTTCATTCATTAGACTTTTTAATCTTTAACTTTTAACCCAAGAAGTGTTGCAAATCCAATTGCTTGTTCTGAGGAAACGATGCACCCTTCTAAACTTTCCATATCAACCGTAATCCGATCAAAAGTACATGTACTAATATCAATTCCATTAAGTGCAGTCTGAGAAAAATCAACATCATCAAGATCACATCGCTCAAACTTTACCTTACTAAGTTCACAATCCGAATAATTAGCACCTTGAAGAGTTGTACTTTCAAATATCACTTGTTTTATACGGGCATCTATAAAGTCACTCATCTTTGCAAAGCAATTATCAAAAGTGACATTCCCAAGAGTCGCTCCAGAGAAGTTCAAACCCATTAATTTACAGTCTTTAAAAGTAACTCTATGTATAATACCTTCACAAAAGTCAGTATTAGAAAGATCACAGTTTTCAAAAACAACATCTGTCATATCAATTCCTCTAAAAGAAGAACCTAGCAGTCTAACATTTTTAAATGTAACTTTGGACAGTTCTAATTTATCAATCTGTTCATTCTCGATGGATGCGTTCGTAATCATACTGTTCGATAAATATGGATCTTCTTTATAATAGATATCGTGAAAATTTGCCTGTTTTAAATCTGATGGGATTTTTGGGAGATCTACTTTGAACCTTTTGGTCATAAAGCGTCAGCACCTTTCTATTAGTAGTTACGTAAACGTTCGTCAACAACCTGGCACCCTCCTATAAAGAAGCGTGCCTTTATGAGAAGATAGTTTAGGAAAAATATCAACAAAATATGGCCTTAATAAAGTGAAACTTCCATCAGTGAATGCAATCCTTAATATTCCATTTATGGTTAGTTAAACCAATTAGGTGATTACTGACGCTTATACCACAGGGGTATGATCAAGGCCCTCTCCCACTTAAACTTAGTTGATTCTCCAAAGTTTTGAAGTGGGAGTCTTAGCGTCAGTTGAAACGTGAAAAAAACATCCACATTATTTGTATAATGAAGGTGCAGAGGACACCATTATTAAAATATTAGACTTAAAGCTTGATAATTAAAAGGATCGGATCTCCCCTCAAACGATCTTATCTATTTAACGCTCGTTCGCTTTATTCTTTTCACCTAACCACTTTTGTTAATAAATAACAAATCCAAACTTTCCTTATAAAGATTACTTAACGCACCCTTCTCAAGCATTCTGATATGAACTTGAAATGGAACTCCGTAAAATAATGTAATGAGTTGATTAATATATTTATCTTTGTCCTCACACAAGATGTGTCGGCTTTCAGCTATATAAACTTCAAATATTTTATCTAAAGGTAGTATTTCGATTGGATGTTCATTTTCAAATTGTGGGTCAACGGTAAAACGTTCATATGCTGTTAACTCAAGCTTACGAGGTCTATTTCGGATTTTTGAATAGTAGTTAATTAAGGAAACAATTATTTTATCAGCATTTGGTACTTCAGAAACTGACTTAAATACTTGATAAATCCCTTCTAACCCAATAAATCTCTTTTGATGAATTTCAATAGTTCTTTCATACTGCCATCGTAAGACAAAGTAATCAAGCACATCTTCCTTCATTGAAAAATATTTAAAAAACGTCACCTTAGAAATATTCACTTTTTCGCATATATCCTCAACACGGATCTCATTGAAGGTCTTCTCACTCAAACCATCTAACATTGCATTTAAGACCGATATTTTAGTTTGAATTTTCTTCCTCTCTCGAAGTGAAAATTTCTTTTCCATTCATATCACCTATATCAGTGTTTTCTTCACCTTTAAGTTTGTGTTTTATTGATATTATGAGTGCAGCTACTAAATAAAGTATAACAAATAAAAAGAATATAGTTGTAATCAAGCTTTTACCCATTGTGAAAAAACTGGAACTTTTAATTGTTAATGCATTCACATCTGGATATCTCACTAGCATATAAGCTACTAACATATTTTCAAGGTAATCAAAAGTCGCTGCAATCAGCGGAATAAACAGTGCTAAACTCATTTTATTATGATTTCGGGTCATACGCGCTATCAAAAATGCTCCTGATAGTCCGAGTAATCCTGGATAAACGAGATCTAGTGGAATTTGTTGCAACAAATATATGTTTCTTCCCTCTTCACCTAAAGCCTCTAATAATTTCATTGCGTAGTCTACATCATATCCTAAGGGCATGAGATCAAATACTTTCATTCCTTCCGCCATATTAGAGACATTCGGAATGGTGACTCTAATCATAATAAAATAAATCACATTTGATGCGACTAAAAGCACAATCACCTTCGGCCATGATGCACATTTTAAAAACCAACGGTATAGATTCACATTCAGTCCCCCCTTAATTCAAAATTAACTATTGTTAATATATTAACTAAGGTTAATTTTTATGCCGATAAAAAAAACAAAACCTCCTTAATTGGAGGTTTAATTTATCTTCTTATTATTTTTTTCTCTTATAATAATTTCATAAGGAATTTCTTTAATAGACAACGCTTCTATTTTCAACTCAATTATTTTATCCACGTAATTTTCAATTTCCTTAACCTTAATTTCTGAGTTTGTGAACCAACTGTCATTTATTTTTGTTTTTATAATAATCTGCAATGGTTGAGGATGGAATGAATGAGCAAACCCTCTATATTCGTTAAATTTCTTACTTGTTTCATCTCTTATTGCAGCAAATATGGGTTGCCATTCTTGTTCTCTTAGCTCACTGTCGCTCCGCTTCTTTATTTCAACTTTATAATTCATATTTGTCTTAGATAAAATGGAGTTGGAAATGAGTTTTTCAAGTTCACCATTTCCTCCAAAATCTACATCTGTTCTTATAACTATAATTTCATCATTCGGATTAATCGATATTGAATAAGAAAGATTACTATAGTTATTATCCTTTAATACATCCGAAACTACATTTGATACCTTATGCATTGATTCTATTAACTTTTTATCTTCTTGATTTCGGGTGTTGTCCTTATCTACTATCCCAAACTTTATATTAAAACCATTAATTCCTACTTCTTTTGCTATACGAACTAGTATTTCTTTAATCTCACCCTTATTATCCTCTAGAGTGTCAGTATCATTAACTTGTGCAAATAAAATACGTTCTTCATGAGAGTAACTTAAACCTATTTCTTCGAATCCTTTATCTTTTAATTCTTTTAAACTTCTAGTAAATAATTTTTCGATATTCTCATTTTCGTTCTTAGTTTCTTCCATACTTTTTACTATTTCACTTTCAATTTGTTTATCAGATTTAGCAATGTTCAAACCATCTGAGTTGCTTAAAAATGCTAAAGCAGATCCAAAAATGAATACAATTAAAACAATTCCAATAACAACCTTTTTCATAATAAGCAAAATAACCTCCCTTTTTGGGAGTGTATGTCTACTTTTTATGATCATTACCTACTCTTCACTTCAAGTTGATTGCGATTAAATTTCCCTAATACAACACGTGTAGCTCATGGTATCTATAATTACTGCTACATTAGCCTATTACTCATTCAGACCTATTTAAAATAGAAGCAAAAAAAACACAATCAAAAACGCCACTCGCTCCCCACGGAACAAGTGACGTTTTTCTTATATTAGAATGTTTTCGCTAGCTCGACTGCTTGTTTCTCAACTTCTGTGTAGATTTCTTCTGCTTGTTCAGGTGCTTGTGCCATGCCTTCTGCCACAATCGCCTTGAAACTTTCAATACCTACGAAGTTCATTACTGTTCTTAAGTAGCTTTCAGTGTGATCAAGTCCTTTTGCAGGGCCTTCAGAATATACGCCACCACGTGCTTCGAATAATACAACTGGTTTGTCATCTAATAGACCAACTGGACCATGTTCTGTATATTTGAATGTTTTACCTGCGATTGAAATTGTATCAATGTATGCTTTCAAGAATGGTGGAAAGCTGAAGTTCCACATTGGTGCTTCGAATACGACTTTGTCTGCTGCGATGAACTGCTCAGTTAGCGCATCGATTTTACCAACTTTCTCTAGTTCAGTAGCTGTTAGCTCGCCACCAGCTGCGAATTTTCCCCATGCTGATAATACGTCTGCATCAATAAATGGTACGCCTTGTTTGTATAGGTCTAGTTCAATTACTTCATCATTTGGATTTACCTGTTTATATTCGTTTAGGAAGCTTTCTGTTAAACGCAATGAGAATGAGTGCTCAGTTTCCTTTGGATTTGCTTTTACTACTAATACTGTTGACATATTTGTTTCCTCCTTTAATATAGAACCATTTTTATTGTTTAATCTTGATTGACTATTTTTCAACTTGCCTGGGAGACCCCCAGAGTTTATCTACAGCTAGGAATGAACTTCCTGCCAAAGTAAGATAGATTGCCATTGCTGCTAACGCAAGGTCAAATTCAAAACCTGCCATTTGTCCATTACCTAAGAAACCTGCATGAATTTTCACAGTTGCTATTGCACCAAACATAATTATGGCGATTAGTGCTGCTGCTATTCTTGTTCCTAGTCCAATGATTAGTGCTAAACCACCTCCTAATTCTACGATTGCTGTAAAGTAAGCAACAAACGCTGGCATACCCATCGACTCGAACATCCCAACTGTGTTTCCAATACCTCCAGCAAATTTCATCCAACCATGTACTAAGAAGATTATCCCTAGAACAATGCGGATTATGAATCCACCAATTTCATGATTTTTATTCAAATTTTCTCATTCCTTTTCTACTATTTCTAATTTCTCTTGTTGTTATTTAGGTAAATCAATTAACATGAAACGAGCATCTTCTGTCGCTTCGATCGTTAAATTTGCAGTATCTGTAATGCGTGCTGAATCACGTCGATCAAGGTTTGTTGCATCGTTTAATGTGATGCTACCTTCAATGACGAATACGAAAATTTTTCGTCCTTCATCTTGTGAGAATGTCAGCTGTTCTTCTTCTTCCAAGTCAGAAAGATAGATCGTCAAGTCTTGATGAATCTTTGCTACATCGTCGCGATCAGAGCCTTTCCTTACAACAGGTAGTAAGTTATTTTTCATTGCTTCGATGTTGAAGTTCGTATTCTCATAAGACGGCTGAAGCCCCTGTTCATCTGGGAAGAACCACATTTGCAATAAGTTTACTTGCTGATCTGGGCTAGGGTTCACTTCGGAATGCATGACACCTGTTCCAGCGGTCATTCTCTGAATCCCACCGAAGGTCGTCGTTGCCGTCTCACCAGTACTATCTTCATGCTTCAAATAGCCATCTAACACAACTGTCACGATTTCCATTTCTTTATGTGGGTGTGTTCCAAAACCTCTCATCGGCTGAATAATATCATCGTTTAACACTCGCATTGGCCCAAACTCCATATAATTTGGGTCGTAGTATTCTGCAAACGAGAAGCTAAAGCGTGCTTTCAACCAACCGTGATTTGCTGCATAACGTTCTTTTGCTCTTTGTACTTGAATCATCTATTTTGTCACTCCTTAGTTGAATTAACGATATTGTACAAACTCTGAAACTGGCTTACGGTAACCTCGTGGATGACGACTTTCCACTTTTTCTTTACCAATTGTAATCATTAATACTGGCACTTCGTTTTCTGTAAAGTCTAGTAGCTCAGCAACTGCATTCGGATCAAATCCTATCATTGGACACGTATCCCAACCTTTATCCTTTGCTATCATCATGAATAACATTGCGGATAGTGAAGCATTTCGAACTGCTTCATCATATTGGAACCCATCTCCGTTCCCTTCATATACACCGTGAATATCACCAATAGTCTTGTCATATTCTTGCTTACTTAAAATGCCAAGCTGGTGCATACCTTCATAAATACGTGAAGCATCTTTATATGCTTTTTTGTTTCCTTTGACAATAATCACCGCTGACGCTGTATGAACTTTATATTGACCGTACGCTGCATCTTTCATTTTCTCTTTCAATTCAGTGTCACGTACGACAACATAATCTGTATGTTGTAAGTTGAATGCTGATGGTGCAAATTTAACGAGTTCAAAAATTTCATTCAGCTCTTTTTCGGTAATCTCTTCTCCTTCAATGAAGTTTGCTGCTGAACGACGTTCTTTTACTAATTGTTCAAACTGTCCCATGTTCATTCCACCTTTACACTAGTTTAATATATTATGATTTCGAGATATTACGGCAAAAAAATAACTTACTTTCATATATTCTTAATTCAAGATAAATGACCAAAAAAAATGATTGAAAATCAAATGTTCGTTTAAATTATCTCAGTTTCAAGACTTATGAATTCATCATATCGACTACTTCTAAAAAAGTCAACTAGTTTTTAACTAATTTTCTATTTTCTAGTGACAACATATTTACGATTACAATCCAATATAACCTTAATTCAAATATCTCGAATTCAAGACTTATGAAATAAGTATATCGGTTGCCTTATACAAAGTCAACCGATTTTTTATTTTTTTCCGATGCTTTCAGAATGATGTCCAAGTTTCTTAATCAATTCCGCCGCTTGTTGTTGCTCCTCTGTTGATAGAACTGAAAATAAATCCGTAATCATCTGCGCATGCTTCGGAAACACATCATCTATTAATGCTCGACCTTGTTCTGTTAATCCCGCATACGTTACACGTCGGTCGCTCGGACATGACTTCCGTTCTAACAGACCTTTTCCTTCAAGCTTATCAACGACATACGTAATGCTTCCACTTGCAAGTAATATCTTTTCACCTATCTTCTGTAATGGCGTATCTCCTTTATGATAAAGCAATTCTAGAACACCAAACTCAGTTGGATTTAAGCCAAATCCTTTAACATCTGCTCCAACGGCGTCTGATATACGCTGGTGTGCTCTCATCATTATGACAAATAATTTCAAAGCTGAATTCTCCTGCTCCATTTGAATCAACACCTTCGCTATTTATCTTGAATTCAAGATTTATTGTATCAATATATTATCCAAATGTCAATATTCTTCACATTATGCGAAAATGCTCAGTGAGAACAAACACATCCCACTGAGCATTATGACGTTTCAACGAAATGGTACAAACGTATATGGAATATGTAACTGATTTGCTGTTTGTTCATTACTACATACTAAATCTTTGATTGTCAGTTCATTAAGGGAAGACTTACCGAGTGCCCGTAAGCCAAGCTGCATTTCTTTCGCTGCAGAAGTTAAGTAGTTAGATACACTCACTGTACCTTTCTCAGCGTCAAACTTTTCTTTATATTTACCGTTATATGAAGTGAGTTCACTTGGTGTTTTCCAAGGATGTGACTTGAACATCTGTTCTTGAACTAACAGATAGACGATACTAGCATCAAGATAAACGGCATCTGCTCCGATTGCACAGGCCTTCAAGTAATCACCAGGTGATGAGAGTCCACTAGAACAGATCACACTAACCGTCTCTCTCGCTCCTCTTTTTTCCAAATGACGAACCGTTCTTATTAATCCGTGTAAAGTCGGAATACCGAAATTATCATGTGTAATTGCTGGAGCGTGATGGTTGATGACTTGTACACCATCAATTGCGATATAGTCTACACCGATATCAAGAAGAAAATCAAGCTCTTCTTCTATCTTGCCACCCGCAAGTATTTTTGCCCCGACTGGCACACCTCCTGCCACATTGCGCAACTCTTCTACTAATTCTTTGAAATCCTGAACAGTCGGATTATCGAAAAAGTTGTCATGTACGACGGCCTTCTCTCCTTCTTTAAT
The DNA here is from genome assembly GCF_001742425.1 of Bacillus solimangrovi. Taxonomy (GTDB): domain Bacteria; phylum Bacillota; class Bacilli; order Bacillales; family Bacillaceae_N; genus Bacillus_AV; species Bacillus_AV solimangrovi. The sequence goes on along the minus strand of NZ_MJEH01000028.1, from coordinate 25,936 downwards.
CTTCATTAATTCACTAGCGCGCCCCTCAATATCTTTTTGATTGATTTCGTAACCCATTGCCGCAAATCCAGCTTGACCAAACTTAATTTCAATCATATCTGCTTTTTCAAGCTCATTGCGCTCTTTAGCCCAAGTTGTTTTTGAATATTGTAAAATATACTTTCCCGCAGCCTTTTGTTCTTCAGGTAGAAATGGTCCTTCACCTGAATTAATCGCTGTTTTCACGTTTGCTGATGCTTGTGCTAATGCAACCTTCACTTGCTCTGTTACATGAATCCCATATGACAATCCACCAATGATTAATGGCATGTCAATCTTCATCGGCTTCTTGGCTTTTGGACCAATCGTTACTGAGATGTCTACGTTTTGATCACTGTTAATTGGAGATGGGGATGTTTGTGCAGGTATAAATAAGATTTCTTCAAAATCTTGCCACTTTTTCATTGAACCGAAAGGGCGAGATAATGCTTTTCCACTAGAAGCACGCAAGCCACTTTCTAACAAGTACTGAAAGTTGGACTTATTAAAGGTCGGATACAATTCCATTTGTTTTGTCTCGACATGACCTGTTGAAGCTTCTTTCTCTACTGTTTTGACAAACTTCCGATAAGTGCCCCATAGTTTCATTAGAAAAATCAAATTTAATAGAAGCAGTACTATCCTTATAACGTCGTACATGATTGTTATATTAAACATCTCGATCACTACTCCTATCTTCGATAAATTGAAACGTCCATCAGTGAGGTATTTCTTCCCACGCTGATAGTTAGTTGAACGAATCAGGTAATTTCCCACTTGAACCTCATTGACTTAAGTGGGAGTGTTAGCGTCAGTTGAAACGTGATAAATGCATGAAAGTTTTTCTTATCTTGTAACAGATTGCTTATCTTCATTCGTTATAAGGAAAGAAAACGTGATAGAATTTGTAGAGAATGATTGGCATAGGAGTGACTAACTTTTGACAGAAATATGTTTTGTCAGACATGGACAAACAGATTGGAATATAAAAAAGAAAATTCAAGGCACAACACAGACGGTCTTAAATGAACGAGGAATACTTGAAGCAAGACTTTGTGCAATCCATCTACAAGCAAAAAAGTGGGATCGAGTCATTACGAGTCCATTGCTAAGGGCAGTACAAACGGCTGAAATTATTAATGAACAGCTTCGTAATCTGCCAATTACATATGATGATTGTTGGATAGAGCGGGATTATGGGATAGCAACTGGCTGGACGTATGAGAAGATGATAAGTGCTTATCAAGCTGGTGAAATTCACGATATTGAGGAAAACGAACATATAAGCAAACGAGTTCAATTAGGATTAGAGAAGCTATTGACGTTATACCGAAATGAGCGGATTATTGTGATCTCTCACGGTGTTACAATTGTTGCAGCATTAAACATCGGACTTGCACATCCATTGCCATTTGAAAAAATTCATCTTCAAAATGGATCATTAAATGTAATGAAACATAAGAACAACAAATGGAAGGTCGAATCTTATAACGAACTTTTTCATATGAACGCTCATTGCTGACTTTAACTGTTATGAACATCAAATCTTTTCCGATGATGATTGTGTCACATCAAACACCACTTACATAAAGTATTATTGACATAGGCACATGTGGTAGATGAAACACCAAGATTATGGGAGGAGATATTTATGAACAACTATCGTCCACAACATTATTATGAGAGCCAACAACCTACACAGTCTTATCGTTCTTACCCTACTTCTTACTATGAGTATCCACCTAAGCAATATGCGACTCAGGAGCAATGGGCGCAAACGGAACCTACTCAACCTTACTGGGGCATGAATACAAATGGTTGGCAACAATCAATGCCACATATGCCTCAACAACCTGTTCAATACCATCCGTATATGCATCCCGGTCATGGTATGTATGTTCCTCGTCCTCCAAGGTACAATCTTATGACCTTCTTTCAAAATGACGACGGTAAATTTGATATGAACAAAACGATGTCAACGATGAACCAAATTACGACAACTGTCAAACAAGTTTCACCACTTGTGAAAACAGCAGGTCCATTATTATCCAAACTAGCTGGTGTGAGGTAAAGCTGGTTGAGCAAGCAATTAAAGCTTGAAGTGACACATCTTTTAAATTCTAAGATTGATAAAGACAAAATGTGGGAAACTCCAATTAAAAGAGTTTCCCACATTTTTCTTTTATTTAAAAAGTAGCTCATTCTCTTCTCGGTAATAATCATCTACCCAATCATGATATTGCTCATACAATGGGCGTATCGTTTCTTTGTTTTGTGCAATTACCTCGCATCCTCTGTCATCATAGATAAATAAAATGATATTTTTAGAAGCATTGACGAAGAAAACATCTGGATAATACGATCCTTTATCCCTACCAAACCTAGGTTTCAATGGTTGAAAGTCTTCGTTACAAATAGCTTTAATTAGTAAAGAGTAGTTAATATCTGATTTTCGGCATTTCAAGTAATACTGTGAACTAATATACTGCTCATGCTCTTCATCGTCAAAAAGACATGGTTTAACCTCTTGTCTCACTTTATATTTCAATGACTTATTTTTTAGATAACGGTCATACACCTTTACTTTAACTTTCCTATAATTTCGTTTACGATGACATACGTTTGTAACGAGGAAAATTTCATCCTGTTCAGAAAAGAGGTGATTAAAAATCGTCAACGCTTGATAATAAACCATCTCAAACATTTCAAGATTAAGCTGTCCGTTATCCTTAAACTGATAAATACCTTCTGCCAATCTGATATGCAGTCTAATGTCCCATTCGTCGTAAAGGTTTGATTTCAATTGTAGTCCTGGAAAAGTAGAATTTAAGTATTCTTTTAATGCCAACATTTAATCCTCCAACTAATTTCTATACCTCAAGAACCAACTCTTGTACGAAGAACACATACTATTTCGTGATGGATATTAACCTTTAACTTAGCGTGCTTTTACAAACTGCTCAAGTCTATCCATACCTTTTTCCAACGTGTCCATCGCATACGCATATGAGATCCGAACATACCCTTCACCAAGATTAGAGAATGCATCTCCAGGAACGACGGCTACGCCTGCCTCTTGAACGAGCTTGAGTGCAAAATCAAATGAAGACATACCGAATTTCTCAATCGATGGGAAGATATAAAATGATCCTGTCGGTTTTTCAACTTCAAACCCCATTTGATTAAGACGTGTATACACATAATTCATCCGTTTCAAATACTCATTTTTCATTGGTTCAGCGTCATTGATTCCATTCGTAAGCGCCTCTAATGCAGCATATTGAGTAATGCTTGATACACATGTCACATTATATTGGTGAACCTTCAACATATGTTGCATAATCTGTTTCGGGCCGAAGACAAGTCCTACTCGCCAGCCTGTCATCGAATGTGATTTACTTAGTCCATTAATAACGATCGTTTGCTCACGCATTGTACCAATTGTTGAAATCGAACGATGTGTATCACCGAAAATAAGCTCACTATAGATCTCATCTGATAAAACGAACAGTTCACGACCTTGAAGAAGCTCTGCAATGTCAGTAAGTTCCGCTTCAGATAGTGTGCAACCAGTCGGATTCGATGGATAGGGCAATACAACTGCACGTGTTTTATCCGTTAAATGCTTCTCAATCAATGAAGCTGTTAGCTTAAAACCATCATTCCGTGTATCTACATGAACAGGTGTTGCACCACATAGTCGAATGATCGGTTCATAACCAGGATAGACAGGTCCAGGAAGGATAACCTCACACCCTTCTTCAAGAATGGTACGGAACGTAATATCAATCGCTTCACTTGCACCAGCCGTAACAATCACTTCATCATTTGCATCGTAATTCATTCCATATTTCTTATGTACGAATTGGACTGCCGCTTCACGTAATTCGATCAAACCCGCATTATGTGTATATGTCGTTTTATTATTATCAATTGCTTGTTTTGCCGCTTCCTTCACATGTTCAGGTGTTAAGAAGTCAGGTTGTCCAATCGTTAAAGAGATTACATCATCATAATCTGCCACAAGATTAAAAAACTTGCGTATTCCTGAAATTTGTATATTTTGTACCCGTTTATTCACAAGATGCTCCATGCTGTTCTCACCCTTCTCCGTTCAATCTTTTTGCTTATTTTATCATTTTCAGCACGTTAACGTATAGAGGCATATCTTGTGATTAAGCAATTTATTTTACCGTTTTGATTATGGGTCACATAGTCCAAACGGTTCACTGTTCGTACACTTATTACCATCGAAGGTGTTATTAGCTGGATCACCTAACACTTCCAAATCAAACGGAGTATTCAGTTTTAATTTATTAAACCTAATAGCATTATCCATAGCATCGTCACCTACTAAAATGCCTGAGCCTGTTCCACTCGTTCCATTATTGCGCACAATGTTCGTATCGATAACATTGTTAATAAAATCTCCATCTATTCCAATCCCACTCCCCATATTGTTACATGCAAAGTTTCCAATAATATTGTTATTACTCCCTAATATTGCAATACCTGCTTCTGCATTTTTAAGTGCTGTACTCTTTACTAAGATGAGAAATTCATCATCAATTTCAATTCCATTGTTTCCATTTCTATTTGCACGTATATTTACTGCGATATTAAAATTCTCTACAAAATTAAAGCCAACTTCCTTATTATCACTACTGTTACACTTAATCGTACAATTATGCAAACCATTAATCTCTACGGCCACACCCTCATTAAATGAAGCAGAACAATTATGAATGAGGTTATGAGATCCCTTTATTTGGAATCCTCCTATGTTAAAGTTAGACTCAATATCCGTTAGAACATTATGATTAGACTCCACCACAACCCCTTCTTCAAAAAGCCCTTGTGCAGTAAACCCTTGTAAAATCGTTTGATCTGCTAATACAACAACTCCATTACCTCCAGGATCGGCTGGCTGTCCCGTAATAATCGTCTTTTCAATTCCACATCCGAAAATCTTCAAGCGCTCTTTCGTAACTTCAAATCCATCAAACGTACCTGAGAGAATTTTAATTGTATCTCCTGCATTCGTATTGCCATCATCAATTGCAGCTTGAACGGTTGGAAAATCAGTTGGAACTACTATAATTGCCATCACAACTCCCTCCAAAATGTTTGTCATTATAAATTATATGTATGAAGAAAATTTTTGCTTGTACGCTCGACTAGATGGAAAGGTTACATCTGCAAAATGTACTGTTATTTTTCTAAGTGTTCAATTACTAATTGTTAGATATTTTCGGTTCAGATATCAAATAGTAAAAAAACGATTATGCAAGTCTCAAAATGTTGTTCGTAAAGATTATATAAAGATTCAGTTAATTCTAAATTTAATAAAAATTAGTACATACTGGTAATTATAATTTTTTTCTTTCAAATTAACGTTCCTTCTTTATAATCAAGTGGGGAAGGCTGTTTTACTCAATCTCTATGTTCAAATTTTAAAATACATATTAAAGGATGATTTGTAGTGGAACTAAGACCAGCGAATTATATTTTTAGATTTTTTGCAGCTATTCTAGATAACATCCTTATGTTAGTTACCATTTCGCTACCTTTGAGTTACTTTTTCGGCAAATCAGATGCAGGTGAATTTTTGTATTTAACTATTACAAACATTTATTTAATCGTCGTACCTGTCATGTGGAATGGTTACTTAATTGGGAAAAAACTTACTGGAATGAGAGTCGTTAAATTGAACGGTGATAAAGTTTCAATAAGTACCATGATTGTAAGACAAATCGGTGGAGGTTTTTTGTACATCATTTCTTTTGGCATACTTTTCATTGTAAGCTTTTTCATGGTTATTCTGAGAAAAGACCATCGTGCCATTCATGATATTATAGCTGGCACAATTGTTATCGAAGACAAAAAGTAGTTTTATTAAGTTGGTCATTGTATTAAGGACAGTGAAGTAAGAAGAGATTTACACTGGACACACTATTCGCAAATGAGTAGTGTGTCTTTTTCATTTGAGCAAAACGAAAATATATGAGAAACTACAAGATAGAAAAATATACTATTTCGTACAAAAATATGAAATAGTATTCTATCAAATTGAAATTACTAGACTTACTCAAACGACGAAAAGGTCTAGTAAGTGAAAATACGTTACTTGGGATCTGACATTTTGGAGGTTAATGTGACAGACAAAAACGAATTCCCCCTATCAAAACTAGTCTTTTGGATACACTTATTGTTACATTGCATCTTCGCTGGATTATATTTATTTTACGATTATCTCAACACATTTGGGGTTATCGCTATGGCAAGCTTTGTAGGAATATTCATTTACGTATCCGATAAAAAGTTAGCTACTATCATGAGGATTAATTTTTTACTATTTGCTCTTATATCCTATTTAATTACTTTTCTGTAATTAAATAAAGGGAATAGCTATATCAATAAATAAGAAATAAATACGATGAAACCTACTAAAAAATGAGGTAACTTAATGAGGAGAGGCACTTTATTTACAATTATTAGTCGTTTATCAAGAAGAGATAAATTATCTTTAATAGGCATCATTATAAGTTTTTTGAGTATTGTCTTTGTGAACTATTCATTTGTAACTTTTTGTGTCTTCTATTTACTCGGAGTACTTTTAATCTTTATTAGCTCTTTTGTTGACATCAAAACATTCAACAAAAAAACAATGAGTGAATTAATTTCAAGAATCGGCTTTACATGGATAATGCTAGGAATATTTGCACCGTTAGGTATTAACCGCAACTTTTCTTATCTTCTAATAGTAGGGGCTATTCTATATGTTATTGGGATATGGTTAGAAAGTATCGAAAAGAAATAAGTTCTTAAGCTAATAGATAACTCTTGATGACCAAAAACAAGTTTCTTTAATTGTAGTGCTCTTCATAAAAAAACTCTGTTTCTAAACAATCCAATGAATTATTTTGGTCTGATTTCGATAAACCCGTAAAAAGAGCATAATAAAGTGAAACATCCATCAGTGCGAATTTTACTTCATCCTCTACTCTAACTTCGTTAACTCTTCTAAGTTGTGAAGTGGGAGCTTAGTATCAGTTAAGATAATCCTTCTATACCCAATCATTGTAAGTGTATTTTTCGCTTTCACATATCGATTGATAGTCTTTACAATAATCTAGTAGTTTTCTACTTCTTGTATCAAAAGAGTCATCCTGTTCGGAGAAGATGTTAACCACACGATCACGATTTAGAAGTGTCTTATCTTTTAAGCAGAATATCTCATTTTCTAAATCACCAAATGGATTGAAATTACCGTGTTGGCAAGATTGGCAACACGCGATACGAATGTTGTCTGGAAGTTCAGTCTGAAAATACTTTATTGCATATTCAACAGAGTTGGATAGCTTAGATTTAATTTGGTGATTATTCAGTTGGACTTCAAAGTGAATCGTTTGAAATTCATCTTCGGCTACTATCTCGTAAAACATTTTTGTTGGTATGACAGTGGTTTTTTCGTCAATTATATACTTCACATTCAATGTATCTACTTTCAAAGGATACACCTCCTCATAAACTTACAAATAAGATTTAGACAATGGTTAATATGACTAGACAATTAAGTCTAGTCAAGTCGTTCATCTCTATCCCCTTTTGTATTTCACTAAACGATATCATTCGTGTAATAAGTATCGATGCATCATACATTTTTAGTTTAAAGTTCATGTCCGATAGGCTTATCTAATTACAGCTTTGTTCATCTTCCCATATCCAATTATTTCAACAAATTGCTTGTGGTAGAAGCTTTAAGCATACGTTTGTAAATTGTTATTTTATCACTCAACATTTCCTCGGTAGCCACTAAGTCTTTAATTTGTTTTTGAATCTCACGTTGGTGATTTTCTAAGATTGCCAATCGATCTGTTGTCGTATGTTCACCTTGTCGATACAAAGTGGCGTACTCTCTAATTTGGGCAATTGGCATTTGTGTGTCTCTTAGTTTCAGAACGAATTGTAACCACTGCACGTGTGTATCATCATACATTCTGTCACCATTCGGTTTACGGATTGGTTCAATAATGTTTTCCTTTTCATAATAACGTAACGTATGTGCACTTATCCCGACCGTCTTTGCTACTTCTCCAATCGAATACATATCTATTCCTCCACAAATATTCACATTGTTAACCTAAGTATAGAAAAGATTTGACTTAGAGTAAACTCTAACAAGTACAATGACAATATAGATTTAAATAACAAATATTGGAGGTAGTTAAATGAAATATACAGTCATTACAGGTGCTAGTTCAGGTATTGGGTATGAAGCGGCTCTTGCATTTGCAAAACGTGATAAAAACGTCATCATCGTTGCGCGCAGAACAGAGCACTTAGAGCAACTAAAAACAGAAATTCAAGAAATCAATCCAAAGCTCGATGTTGTGATTCGTACGACCGACTTATCTATTTCTGACAATGTATATGAACTCTATAATAGCCTTAACGATTATGACATTGAAACGTGGATTAATAATGCAGGCTTCGGTAACTTTGATTCAGTTGCTGATCAGAAATTAGACAAAATTGAAACGATGTTACGTTTAAATAACGAAGCATTAACGATTTTATCATCGTTATATGTTCGAGACTATGCAAATGTTGAAGGAACACAACTTATCAATGTTTCATCAGGTGGAGGATACACACTTGTCGCTGATGCGATTACTTATTGTGCAACAAAATTCTATGTGAGTGCGTTTACAGAAGGGCTTGCTCATGAGTTAAAAGCTCAAGGTGCAAAAATGCAAGCAAAAGTACTTGCTCCTGCTGCTACTGAAACAGAATTTGCACAACGTGCGTTAGATGTGGACCAGTTTCAATACGAAGGTGCAATTGCGAAGTTCCATACATCTAAAGAAATGGCTCATTTTATGCTTAATTTATATGATAGTGAGCGAGTCGTTGGAATTGTTGATGGAAGAACATATGAATTCCAATTAAAAGACCCTTTAATTCCTTATGTAACAAGCACTTCTCGCTCAGATTCATAAACAAAAAAAGGCTATGTACCTATTCCGTTCGGTACATAGCTTATCTTAACAATGAGGAGCAACAATGATATACAACACCCGTCACTTTCATTCTTTCCAGTTCCGAACCGCTTCACCAAGCCAATTGTACATAAGAACGGAAGAATGTTGAAAATTTGTGAGGTTGCATTCAAGCAAAATGCCTATCACTCATTTTAGCAATTAAGAATCAATCAAACCAAGGTATAAGTAAGTCAAGGATGCTAAAAGAAACCGCTTACAAAAAATGTTTACAACTAAATTCTGACGTCATAACATATATAACGTTCAACTATGTTCTTCATCCTTCTATTCAACTAAACTATGTTATGTTAGGGGGTAACTAACATTATGTTTGAATAAAGGGTTGTAACAAACTATTCTTTTAAACGTACTAACTGATTCATGTATTCTTGAAAGTAACAAACTTATCATGATAAGAAACACCGCATACAACACTACTGACACTTATTCGTCTGCTCCTTATCTAGTCACCTCTTTTCTGCCTGACATTCAGAAGTTACGTCCTAATCATCTTTTCTTACAAATTCATGCTGACGGTTGTTTACGCTCACACACATGAATATTTCTTTTGTAGCATTCCTCCTTTACTAATAGAGTAAATCAATTGTATGGGAAGTCCATTATTTTGTAAACATTCAGAATATTTTACTTTTAGCACTTTTCCTCCTTCTTTCGCCTATTCGCTATTTATTGCTTATCATTTCTTCTAATTTCATTTTTTATAATGAACTTACAAAATAATGCACTTAACAAAAAAACGATCAGTGAAGACTTTCGTATATCCCCACTGATCGTCAGTATACCTTAATCAAGTTAACTACTCTCAATGAGAGCCCCTACTACATTACCCGATAAAGATATCTTCTTTCGGATAAGAAATTTGTGTTGGTTCCTTCTTAGCAATCGCATATGCTAACGTAAGTGGTCCAACTTTACCAACAAACATCATGATGATAATAATCAATTTCCCTATAGAAGTCAGCTCGCTCGTTAAGCCCATTGACAAGCCTACCGTACCGAACGCAGAAACAACTTCAAACAAAATCATAAGAAACGGTGCTTCCTCTGTTAAATCAAGAATAAAGACAGCAATAAAGATAAAAGCTGAAGCAATAAATGTAACCGCAATCGAACGAATGATCACTGATTGAGGTAATGTACGGCGAAAAACAATGATCTCATGCCGATTTCCGAAAAACATAAACGCTGTCGATGCAATCGCAAAGAACGTCGTGAGCTTAATCCCACCACCTGTTGAAGTCGACCCCGCACCGACAAACATGAGTAACACGTACAGAGATAGTGTCGCGTGATCCAAACTTGCAATGTCAACGGTATTAAAACCTGCTGTACGAGGTGTAACTGCTTGGAAATAGGCAGCTAATGTCTTCTCACCAAATGACATCGGTCCTAATGTATTCGGATTTTTATACTCAACTAAGAACACGATCAGAAATACCAATACATTTATTGTCAACGTGCTTACTAGCATAATCTTCGTATGAAGAGACATCTCACGAAAGGACTTCGAATTCCATACATCCACCATCACTGTGAAACCAAGTCCACCGATAATAAACAACAAACTAATGGTTACATTCGCGATCGGATCACTAGCAACACTTGTTAAATTATCACTCCATATCGAAAAACCTGCGTTATTAAATGCAGAAATCGTATGGAATAAACTCGCATATAAACCACTTCTCCAGCCAAACTGAGGAACCCAATTTGCTGACAAAAACACAAATGCAATTGACTCGACAACGAGTGAGTACATGATGATGCGTTTAACAAGCCTCACGACACCACCTTGTTTGGATTGATTTAATGCCTGTTGTACCCACATACGTTGACGAAAGAAAACTTTGCGCCCTAATAGAATGAATACGAGCACAGCAAACGTCATGATCCCAATTCCGCCCAATTGAACGAGCAACAAGATCACAAGCTGTCCAAAAATCGTGAACACCGTGCCCGTATCCACAACAATGAGACCTGTTACACTAATCGCTGATACTGTTGTAAACAGTGCATCTATCCATGCAATTGGCTCAGTCGTAGCAATCGGTAACTTTAAAAGAATCGTACCAACTACGATCGCAGTTATTAACGAAGCGAGCAAAACTTGTGCAGGTGTTAACAGCTTGTACATCTTCCTCATCAAACATCACCAGCTTATCATGATATAATATTAATGATATTAATTGAAACTATTATACAGCTACTATCGTATATATTAATAGTGAAGCTCTTATCGAAGGGTAACTAATGATTTTCAATGGTTAGTTGAACTAACTTGATGCTTATGACGACAAGACCCTCTCACTTCATAACTTACATTGTGTAGAGAGATGATATGACAATCATAAAAACCGTTCATACGTAATAAATCATATAATTAACTAAAAATTCATACTACAAGGAGGTCATTTTCATGGAATTCGAACATCAACCTGTCACTAAAAATGAAAGAACATGGGGGTTAATGGCACATTTAGCATCGTTTGCTGGTTATATTCTCCCACTTTTCGGTAATATCCTTGGTCCACTAATTGTTTATCTAATTAAGAAGGACGAATCTGAATTCATCGCAGATCAAGCACGTGAGTCTCTGAACTTCCAAATTAGCTTCTTAATTTATGCAATCGTTTCAGGGTTCTTAATTATCATATTAGTTGGTGCGTTCTTACTAGCCATCTTACCAATCTTGCAACTAATCTTTGTCATTATCGCTGCGATTAAAGCAAATGATGGGGTGAATTACCGCTACCCAATGACAATCCGATTTATTAAATAAAGTGAAACTTCCGTCAGAGTCGGGTTTTTTTCATCCCCACCGATAGTTAGTTGAATTAAATAGGCAATGACTGACAGTTAATAACCTACTTAAACTTCATTGACAATTCAAAGTTTTGACATGGTAACATCGCTTTCGTTAACACCACGTTAAACGTTATAAGAGAAGGGTTAGGCTACATATGTAGACCAAACCCTTCTCTTTATTTTGCTGTTCGATATTTACCTCGTTTGAACTTAAACAGATTAGCATCTCGATTTGGATTACCGAGCATATAATCACGAATAATTTTCGCACCCATCGTACTGTATACCGTACCATTACCTCCATAACCGAGTAGAAAAAAGCAATTTGGAAAATCAGACTGTGTATCGAAAAATGGAAAACCATCGCGCGTACTGCCAAACGAAGCTGACCAGAAGAACTCAGGCTTGAGCTCAGGTAAGTCTGGGAACAAAGCCTCTACTTCCTTCAATAATGCATCTCTCTTTGAGAATAGATGTTTATCCCGTTGCTTTGCATCTAGTACTGGTTCATCCATTCCCCCAACAAGAATTCGATTGTCTGGAGTCGTTCGTAAATACAAATACGGTCGTTTCGTCTCCCAAATGAGACATTGCTTATGCCAACCTGGAAAATCATTTAATTGTTGCGTTGCTACTGCATACGTGCTTTCGATCGTTGCCGCACTGTTTTTCTTCATTTCTTGTGTCTCATAACCGCTTGCCATCACCGCATACCTTGCTTTGATAACGTGGTCATGGTTCGTATATACGGTCACGCCTGCTTCATTAGACTTCACGTGAACCATTTCCGTTTCCTGATAGATACGAGCTCCACGCTTAGCACTATCTTCAAAAATACTTACTGCCAAACGATAAGGATTAATGTCCGCTTCATTTTCTGAATAGATCGCACCTGATTTCGTAAAGGAAAAGTGCTCCTTAACCTCTTCTTCCCCGAAATATGTGACTGGAAACCCAAATCGCTTAAGAGCTTCATATTCCATTTGTAATTGTGGAACATCTTCTTCATTACTTGCGAAGTATAAGCTATCTCGTCTTCTATAATGAGTTGGAATTGATAATTGCTTTGAAATCACTTCTAAATCATCAATCGCTTGCTGACAAATTTTATAGTAACGAACCCCAGCCTCTTGACCGAATGTATGTATACATGCTGCAAGCCCTTTATCATTTGAGAATTGGAGCAAACCTGTATTTGCTGATGTACTGCCGTGTCCGATCTTTCGTTTATCAATCACGACAACATCTAACCCCGCTTGCACAAAATAATAAGCCGCAAGTGCTCCAGACACTCCACTGCCTATAACAACTACATCACATGTAAGGTCAGCTTCAAGTGTAGGATACTCTGGAGCATCAGGAAATTCATTCATCCATAGTAACGTCCCTGACTTCAAGTTCATGGCATGTCTTCCTTTCCATTTCATGCTGTCCATAGTATCTTACAACTGTTAGCTCTTTTATTCAGTTAATCACACTTCTACACCGTGCGTCCTTTACTCACGTAATAAACGTCCTTACTCTGGTTGAGGTGGACGTGGTGGAATTTTAATTTGTTGACCCAGTTCTAAGCTATCTGCATTTTGAAGATTGTTATAAGTTGCAATAAAGTCTTGATAAGCTGGTGTGTCATAATACTGCAGTGAGAGACGATATAGGTTATCACCTTTAACAACAACATGTATTTTTTCACCTTGTTCGTTTTCAGTTGCTTCTATAGTTGATGCTTCAACAGCAGAACTACTGCTTTCTTGTGGTTTATTAGCAACTTGTTTCGGTGGGAACGGTATCTTCAATGTCATACCGAGTTGTAAATCATCAGCACTCGCTAAGTTGTTAACCTCTGCAATATAGTTTTGATATTGTGGTGAATCATAGTATTCAAGTGAAATTTCGTATAACGTATCTCCTGCAACGACAGTATGTACTTTCGTCTCGTCATCTTGCGCTGGTGCTTCACCTTGCTCACCTTCTGCACCTTGATCTTCTGAAGAAGATGATTCCGAATTTCCTTCCGCCTCTTCTGCCATTTTTTGACGTTCTTCATCGACTTTTTCTTCTTGTTTCGAAGGTGCACTTGTTTCCTCATCATTATCATCCAATAAGAAACCAATTCCTCCACCTACAACAACGGCGACGGTAAGTGAGCCAATTAGTGTAAAAAATACACCTCCACCACGCTTACGTTTTTTCCCTTGAAAGCGTGTTCGTTTCTCATAAATCTTCGTTTCATCTTCTAATCCTTTAAAAGGAGTATAACCTTTGTCCTTCTTATCACTCACTACTCGTCATCCTTTCCTATTATTCCAATATATAATATTCAATCACACACTTCTGATTGTAATTATCGATGTGAAAAATTCACGCTATTTATAATTTATCATTTTTCACAATTATTTTCTTCCATTTTCTTAGAAAAATGTCGAGAATGCTCCAATAATCTTATTTTATAAGAAAATTTATTCTTTAATGTAAATAATCACGACATTTTTTATTAAAAACACAAATACTATTTTAAAGACTAGATTCCTATTTTGTCTATGTAAACTGAACAATATTTCTAATTAAAAAACACCTCTTACGTAAGAGGTGTTTGGTTCATATCTCATGATATAAACGAATCAACGATCGATAAGTGGTAAAAATTACATTTGTTCACTATAGTGACTTTTCATCAATTTCCTGAAGAACACCGCTCCATAGTTCAATTCTAGCTTTCAGTGATCGAACTGCTGCTTGCTGTGCTTCACGTTCTTTCTCTTCAGTGTCACATAACGATATGAGCAATTTCTCAGCTAGTGGTCCATGCTCATCACCATCTAACTCAATGTGACGACGTAAATAATAGTTAAGCCAATGTGCAGACATGTCTTTTTCTACAACATCAGAAACGAGTCGTTCAAACATATCAGGAATTAAATCTTCACGCCCGAAGAAGAATGATGCAGCAACCTCATGTGTTTTACCGTTTAATGCTAGTTGCAAGCTTTCTGTAACGAACTGTTTTACAGATTCTGATATATCAATCGTTTCAATTGCTTCAAGCGGATCTGCGCCCTCTTGTAACTTGCTCACATAGTCTTTAATCGCACGGGTATCCGCACCAACTTCATCCATTGCTTTTAAATACAATTCGTAATGACTTATGTAACCACCTTGTCCGTCTTCGTCTGTCTCTTCAGCTAAAACAATTTCATTAATGAAGCGACCAAAATTTGCATTCTTTGATGGTATCCAAGGAACTTCTACCGCTGTTACCTCTACCTGCAAACGTTTTAGTAAACTCATGAAATCCCAAACAGCGAAAACGTGATGTTTCATCATGACTTTAACACGTTCACCATTAGACATTTGTGTAAAAATTGGGTGTTCTAATAATTCGTCTCTAACTTGAACAACTTCTGCAAATGTTTCTTTCATTTTCATCCCTCACAGCAAATCACATTTTTTTCATTCACTATAGCGCATCCATACATCCGTTAATGAGTACATTGAATGCCAAATAGTTTCACTACATTCTCTTCTTATTATTAGAGAAATGATGAGAAGAGTCAATCAAGAGACTAATTGGATCAAACAGAAACTTTTACCAAATAAAATTAACCCCACGATCATATGTAAAAATAAGATCATTTGGTAATTTATGATAAAATTATAAGTGTAACAAAATAAAGATATTTCCCCTAAGTGCATCATAGTAGGTGGATTTTTAAGTTGTAAAAAAATTAGATTTGTGAAAATGAACATGTCCGAAATAAAAGCATAACAGCAAGTTCTAGTCATTTCTTAACAATCAATTATCTCATAATGTGAAAGGGTGATAAATTTGCCATGTGTCCATGAGTTTGGCATTATTGATGATTTTGATATAGGAAAAGATTATGGCGACTACGCCCCGAAAAAATATAATTGTATTACAGTAGAAGATGATCTCATTCAAGAGCTTTCAAAGGACTTAAAACTATTGAAGAGTTACTTCCATTCATATGATAGACCAGAATTTGGTCTTGCCTATTATGGAATTACGATTATTCCACCTCCATCTTTATCATTCTTTTATAATGTAGTCGTATCTTCATCAAAATTTAAAAGCTCTGAAGAATTAATAGATTTGGCAGCAATAATTGTTCAAGCTTCAGAAGAACAGAAATATATGATCCACTTTGGAGTTTAACAAATAGGTAATTTTAGTATTTACTCGCGCAAGAACAGTACGATTGTAACAACTACAAAACATGAGAAAAAGTCACACCCAGTAAGTCATTACCTTTCGTTGTTCGACATATAGTCGGAATACATTCTATCCAAATGGAGGTTAAAAATGCTTCATTTTAAATCTAGTATGTCAAAAAGCAAACCAGAGAATATTGTAAATCGTCAAACAACTTGTCCGTTTTGTGATACAGAACGGTTAACAAATATACTTGATAGAGATGGTTCTATTATTTGGTTGGAAAATAAGTACCCAACTTTAATTGATACATATCAAACGATTATTATCGAAACAGACCAATGTGAATCTGAACTATCAGAGTACGATCAGGAACATATAAGGAAATTATTGAACTTTACCATGAATAAATGGTTTGACATGCAAAACAGTGGTAAATATGCATCTATTCTATTGTATAAGAACCATGGCCATTTATCTGGTGGAACGATTAAGCACCCTCATATGCAAATTGTTGGTCTTCAAAATGTTGATTACAAAACAAACATACAATTAGACCATTTTAAAGGCGAAATCATCGATCAGGCTCGTAATGTGAGTCTAACCATATCCGATTTTCCTATAGTAGGTTTTACTGAATTAAATATCAAAATGGATGAACATTATGAACAAGATGATATCGATCAGTTAGCTATATACTTACAAAGCTGTACTCATTTTCTATTAAACTATATTAAGTGTAATAGCTATAATCTGTTTTTTTATAAAATAGATAAGCATATTTATGTGAAGATTATGCCTAGGTTTGTGACCTCTCCCCTATTTGTAGGATACTGCATCCCGCAAATATCTGATCATAAATATGAGATTATTAAAAACATGCAAGAACTATATTTTAATTAAATGAATGGAAAGCTTATGATAACTTACTACCTATCAGGTCTAGAACATAAGCTATCCAGCCTTTCTATCAATTTTAGAAGATCAAAAAAAGCCGACTCCTTTATAGTAGTTGGCTTTTTGATATTTATTTAGATTAATTTTACTTTTCTTTGAATTGGAAACGAAGCGGTTACAGTTGTGCCTATGCCTACCTCACTATCAAAATGAATCGTGCCACCGTGATCTTCTATCATTTTCATTGTGATCATTAGACCTAAACCTGTACCTTTCTCTTTCGTTGAGAAGAAAGGATCCCCTAATTTCTCCAAACTATCCTTCGGTATGCCTGAACCTTGATCAATAATCTTAACATGAAGTTGATTATTCTTCTCATATAAATTGACATTGATTTTACCCGAAACGTCCATTGATTCAATTGCGTTTTTAATTAAATTAATGAATGCTTGCTTCAATTGGTTAGGAGCACACATCAGATGAACGAGGTTTTGTTCAATATTTTCGATGATCTCAATGCCACGCAAATTAGCCTCTGCACGCAACAAGGATACGACCTCTTCTAAAATTTGTTCGAGCTGATATGGTTGAAATTGAATATCTCTAGGAGGTCTGGCAAGTAATAGAAACTCATTAACGATCGATTCAATTCGAGCTAGCTCAGACATCATAATTTCGATATAACCTTGCGGAACATACTTGTTGATCGATAAAATTTGGATAAACCCTTTTATTGATGTAAGTGGATTACGAATTTCATGGGCAATACCTGCTGCTAATTGACCAACTGACGTCAATTTCTCTGACTTAATCAACAATTCATCACGCTGCTTCTGATCTGTAATTTCTTCAGTTACCCCTACAATTGCTTCAGGTTCACCGTCCTTAAAGACTGGAAACCCTTTCGATCTAAACCAACGTTCTCGTCCCTCATCACCTGTCTTCATACGATAATCAACAGAGTATTCGCCTTCAAGCATCTTTTCACTTATAGATACGACTTTAGGTAAATCATTCGAATGAATAAAATCTTCCATAACCATTGGGTTTTCCATTAACTTTTCAGCTGGCAAGCCGACCATTTTTTCAAATGCTGGACTAATGTATTTCCATTCTTTGAAATCTGGAGCTGCAATCCATAACACATCATTCACATTATTTGCAAAGCGTTCAAATAGACGTTCACTTTCACTTAATGCTTCAACACTCTTCACCATCGTAGAATTGTCATGATAATAAATGATCATGCCATCATTCGTTGGGAAAATGTTAATCGCAATATGCTTCTCCATATTAGGGAAATAATCTTGAAACAATACCGTGTTATGGTTCTCCAATGCATCTATATATTTATGTTTATATTTATTGAGATGATTTTCTGGAAACAATGACCATAACTCACATCCATCAACAATGTCTGATTTCTTAAAAAGACATTTCAATGGCTCATTCGCATATAATACCCGATAGTCTTGATCAACAACACATAATCCATCCGAAATGCTCTTCAAAAATGCTGTCATGCGCCTATTCGCTTCTTTTAACTTAAGTCGTTGTTGTTCTAATAACGTTTCTAATCGCTTTTCTTTCGTATATTTTCGTGACAAGATACAATAACTTATCACTTCGCCATTTTTATTATGTATTGGTGATATCGTTAATGATATATCAATTTTTTCGCCGCTTTTTCTACGACGAGTAACTTTATAACTCGCTATTTTATTTCCAGTAGCAACCATTTCTATAATTCGTTCATAATCATCATCTTCCCATTGGACAAGTTCAGCAACATTCTTACCTAGAACTTCAGCTTTCTTCCACCCATACAAATCCACAAAGACAGAATTCACGCTTAAGATCGTACCGTCTTTTGATATATTTTCAAGTGAAACTTGTACATCACTTATCATCGTTTCATAAAATTCTTTCAGCTCTATCGATTCTTGTTCAGCATGTTTACTTTGCGTAATATCTGTCCCAACTATATACGTCCACTCTTTATCATCACGGTAAAATAAGTCCCATTTAATCCAATGAATTGTCTCGTCCTTGGCAATAATTCTAGTCTCTATCGTTGCCCTTTTTTGCTGATGTAACAGCTTCATTTGCTCTATAAACTCATCATAATCATCTGGATGAATTAATGTCTCCCAACTGATTCCTGTATCTTCAGAAAATTCTAAGTCAACATACAGCCCCCAAATAGCATTTAAAGGAAAGAGTTGCCCTCTGTTCGAAACGTAGCCAATTAAATTTTTCGACCATTCAATGAAATATTGAAGATCGTCAGCCATTATCTTTATATTGTTAAATATAGCAGAATTCGCCATCTTCAATCACACCCCTATTTTAACTCGTTCATACTCCTATTCTATTCTCCATTTAAAATATCCTATTAATTTTTCTTTTTTTTTGTAAATGGTCAACTTTTTTACAAAAAATTAATCTATTTGTAAAAAAATTACATATTATAACAATACTAATAATTCTTTATACCTATTAATAATCCACCATTCAACATTCATCAGAAAACATAATTATACAAATATCTATATTTTCTAACATTACTACTATACTTATTATACTTTATAGTTAAGAAATTTGCTTATTTTGTAAAGATTTTTAAAATAATCTGTTAATTCCTCATTTAAACTTACTATCATGATATACTTTTTATAGACTCTTAAACTTACATAATTACGTGAAAGACAAGCCTATTCTATAAATCCTTTAATAACATCTCAATTCTGTTGTTCCATAAACTATCATAAAAAAATTGTACAAATATATTAGTTAAAAGTTTATCCGCAAGAACCATGACTAATTTCCAAAAAGGAGCTTATTGTTATGAATATACATCCAAATGTAAAACAGCTACGTTTACATCACTTATTTCAGCCTATTATGGATACAAAAAATATGACACCACATGGATATGAAGCATTCTTAAGAAGTGCTTCATGTACAAACCCGATGGAACTTTTTCAAACCGCACGTAAGTTAGACTATCTGTATCATTTAGACACGACCTCAATCAAACGTGCCATATCGCTCTGTTCTGATCACGTGCATGAACAAGTTTTTTTGAATGTGTTCCCTTCTACCTTACTTCAAGATCCATTCCTTGAGATGTTGTCTTGGTTAGAACAGCAATATGAACATGTTTTCAAAAAAATTGTATTCGAAATTAATGAAGCAAATGAAGACTATAAAGCGTGGGAGTCTAATGAGCTTATCGATCGAATTCAGCACCTAAGAAAATTAGGAATTCCTATTGCACTCGATGATGTTGGAACAGGACAGGCTTCATTACAACGTTTAATCGAGTGTGCTCCAAATTACGTGAAGTTAGATAAATACTTTTCAAAGAATTTAACAGACATAGTAGAAAAGAAAAAAATCGTGTCGTTCTTCTCTGATTATTGCAAAAACTCTTCAAAGCTCATCCTAGAAGGAATTGAGAATGAACGTGATCTTCATACGGCTTCTGAACTTAATGTAGATTATGTTCAAGGGTATTTGTTCGGAAAACCAGATACACTACAACGTTACAAGCAACCTCTTACGTTACCTAACTAGATTCGTCACATGAATATATGAAAACTTCCAATAGTTACATCTTGGTAATTGTTCCTACTGGAAGTTTAATTACGAGAATTGAATCTAATTAATGTTCCATGTTCAAAAGGATACACTGTCTTCAGCCTTTCAGGTAAAGATAGAACAGAGTGATTTAACATCTCTAACTTCTGCTCAATTCGATGCATGAGATAGAGTGTCACAACAATCGGAAAAGCTACATCCTGAACGAATGGGACAATGGTTTCCAATTCCATGTTTTCACCTCCAAACTAGATTCGAACATACTATGAAACTTGAAAAAAAATTCGTTTTCATCCTTCCAAATTAATGAGGAAGCCATCCGCACTGGATAGCGAATGGCTCTGTAATGTTAAGGAAGTTCAATTGTTGTAACCGTATGGTCAACTAAGCGTGCTTCCTTCTTAGACACAAACGGTCCCTTTGATGTGATAAACACATCTTGTGATAGAATTTCATCCATTGTGGCTGAAACAGCAGCAGGGTCCACTGGTTCTACAGGTGCATCAACCGAAACTGTCGCTGTTGTGCCTTCTAACGTCGTAAACTTCAATTCTAACTTTTTCATATGCTCTCCCCCTTTCTATTCTTACTTCAAGTTAATTCTTAGTTACTCACAAGCTCATAGTCATTCTCACGTCCGACTTCAATCATGCTGTACGTTGTTAAATTGTTTAGTGCTTGTGCAACAGCGAATAATCCTTCTGCCGAAGCTTCTGCCTTAACGTTATTGTAAGTCTTCGTCTTCTCAATCATTTCTCCTAGTTCTCCCATCCCAGCATCATACACGAGACGCAACTTGCTTTTCGTAATAATTTGTTCGACCATTTTCTCACCCCCCTTCACCTTATATATAGGCTTAAGAGGCAAAAAAGGCATGGAGAAAATGAAATTAATAAAAAAAATAACCTCTAGTCTCCCTCCGAGGTTATTCGATAGTTACTTTAATTAATAATAAGAATTGCTTCTAATCCATTTTTTGTTAATTTCAAGAGGAGGAAACAATATTCCTTGTGTCCTTTTTCCCTGAAATTACCCTTTTTTGTTGATGTTGTATTAGAAAAGCTATCCCAAAGTACGATTATTAAAGCATGAAGTACAGCATCACTCCCATTTTCAGGTTTAGAAATCTAAACTTTATCTCACTTGACAGCACCTATATCAAACACGTAGTAATAAAAAAGCCAGCATTTTCAATGCTGGCCTTTCCGTATCTTTGATTTGTGTTTATATAGAAATAATATTATTTATAAACTTACTACCCTTTAATAGAAATACCCGACAATCTCTACATCAATCGCTGCATCATTATCGATCGCGTTCCATATTCCATAATTTGGAGTCATCTGAAATAAATACGCATCTTCTGTATTAGCTTGCACGTACATCAATCCACTATGGTGAACGGATCGAGCTACGTCACCTTTGGCATATTCAGATGCAGCTGTTCCTAACCAAAGATAGTTGTCATTAATTGTGAACTTAAAATAGGCTGCTCCAATATTTTTACTAGTTACATTTACTAAGAATGCTTTTGGAGTTTCTTTAAAATCTCTCCGTTGTAATATTCCTTCCGATGTTCTTTCATCTGATGTTAAAGGTGAAGATACATCAACTGGTGTATCAAATTGTTCATAAAATAAATCATTACCTGAGACGCTATCATCTGCAAAATATCCTAGCACTTTGATCCTATACGTTTCAGGGCCACCATCACCAGTCGCTTTCCAGCCACCTAATGAGATATCTACTGAAATTTCAGATGGTCTATTACGATTTGCAGGAACAAACACCACATTGCTATGAAGCGGATCATAAATTGCACCTGGCTCAAGCCCTAATGCATGTGTTGGTGATGTACCAAGCTCTGAATATGACGAACCATTTAACTTCACTTGAACTTTGTCTGATGATACTCTTTGTGCATCGACTTGGACAAGATAACCTTTTGCATCGTTTATTCCCGTCCTAAGTGTATATGAACCTTGTGCTGTATAGTTTTGATTATACACATGTGGTGTAAATTTCGATGATGCTCCTGTTCGGTCAAAATAACCGACTAGATGTACAGACGTACCTTTCCCAAAGTACTTATTCTTTGCTTCGAATGACAGGTCCTTACTTGAAACAACCACTGTCGTGTTATGTGTTGGAAGTTTTTCTGGTATTCTCGTAATCAACTTAAGTGAAGAAATCTTATTATCGAAGCTAACTGTACTTAAATCAGCAATATCACCTGTAATTGGTATATAATCTTCAGAATAGTCGTAGTTTGTATTATCAAATGCAATCAAACCTATTTCAGGTAACGGGTTCAATACTTTTACCGAGCTAAACTTGTTGTTCCAATCACTACCAATGTTATCCTCACCAATAATATAATCTACGTAACGACCTCTAAAATCTTTGTGTTCATAGAAACGATATACTGTGCCATAGTGGAGCTTAACGTCTCTAATCTTATTGTCGAAATTTTGAGTTCTAGTAGAACTCCTACCTCTATCAATAACATCGTAAAAGCTGCTTAAGTCTCTAACCGACCTATCAATAACAGCATAATCCCCATTTTCTTTATAGATAATAAGTTTCGCTAAATTATCTCTATTATTTTCTACTTTAATAGAAGACGCTATACTTATATCCTCCCAATGTAGTCCACTTGACTGAGAGTCTATTTCTGGTGTGACAACATTTGTAAACGCACTGCCACCTCCATAATTTTTGTCCTTGTATATAGTAAATGACGGACAATGTTCACAACCAATTTTTACATACGATACTTTATTAGCCAAATTATTTACTGAACTATCTAAATTATTCAAACCTATATATCCATTTTTTGTCCAATGTTGCCTTAATCCCGTACCATCTTCATATTGTCTGAAGGTTGGATCAATATAATAGTTCATATCTTCTCCACCAAATACTCTGAATGATTCTGCATCATCATTAAAGAATCCAGAGATATTCTTATCTCCATACACATCTACATAGTCAGTACCGTACGAATTTGTATTAATATTATTTTTATTATTCTCATATAGTCTTACATATGGCTTACCTGACTGACCGATAATCCGTACAGAAGATGTTTTGTTGTTAAAGTTGATACTATTATCAGAAAGGTTACGATCAGAGCCTGTTAAAGCTAGAACATCATCTTGTCCTTTATAATTAAACATATTGTATAAGACAATTCCATCTCCATTTGCGCCATAATGAAACTTAACTGAGCTCGCTTCGTTGTTCATAGGGCTATTATAGCCAAATGCTCCACTTCGTAAATCAGACATGGAACTTGTTAATGTGAAGGTAGCAGTATCGTATTTAGTTTTCTGATTATAATCTCCATGAGTATGCAATGAATAAGTTGTACCTGCGCCTCTAAATTCAATTGGATAATTGTTTACTCCCAAATATACTTTTTGTTTACCAATGTCCACTCGGCGCATATTAGTCGTTGTTTTTGTATTCTTTACCTCTAACACAAACGCTTCTGCATTCGGATAATCTTCTGGCAAACTAGTAATATCAGTAACTTTTCTTGTTCGTGTTAACGGTACATAACCCAACCCTTGTTTAGATAAAGCATATGGTGCCAAAATATATGTCACTGTTTCGCTTCCATTGATATCAGTCGCAGTTATGATCGCGTCTTTATATGAGATATTTAACTGATTAGATTGAATTTCAGACTTATATACCCCATCATAATTACCTTTTTTATCCACATCAACGAGAGGCAATTCAATCGGTTCACCACTAGCTGTTTGCACTGTCGCAGTTACACTCTCTATTTCAGCTCCATTTTCCTCTACTTGTGCTATTACTTGTTTATTGTCTTCTCCATAGAAAACATATTGTACAGCAGGAGAACCATTTGGATCCGTTTTTTCAAAAACAATGTCCATCCCAGGTCTTAATTCAATCTCAGATAAGTCATCTGTCTTTTGGAAAATCTCATAACCTTCATCATCATCTGATGATAAGAATATTCTCCAAGAATCGTTCACTTCTTCACCATCAATGATTAACTTTTTATTCTTAATTTTTGCATTCAGAACAAGCTCAAGTGCGTCACCTAATGTTGTTTTAGGATCATATCGTGAATTTCCAAGGTCTGGATTATTTGCAAACACATTGAATTTTCGCTCACCCTTAGTTGGATGTACATACGTAATACTAGCCGTTACTGCATCAATGGCTGACTCATATATATGCCATTTTCCCTCTGTTGTAAAATTACCTTCATCATCAACCTCCCTTACATTCGCTGTAATTTGATCAGTAGATAGTGAAATAGGATAACCCATTTGAATTAATTGTACCTGATCGAGTGAAAGAACAATCTCATGTGTATCATTCGAACCTGTCTCAATATATTTCAGTGCAACTGTACCATCACCTTTCGGATGCGACTCATAAGGTGCAAGGCTGTTTATCTCACTGGCACTATCTGTTGTTATTGAGACCGCCGTTTTATCACCAATCTGTAGTGACAAGCTAGGGGTAATATTATAGGCTGGAGCAGTTCCTTATTTGTATATTTCACATTCCATACACTCTTTGCGGCTTCTGAAGGATTCGATGTTGTTGCCTGACTCCAGCTTGTCGTATCTTGTTCGCTGTCAACACGAGAAGTTGTTTTTGTCTTACTTTTATCCCATTGTCCGTTACTTTCTCCATAGAACTTACCAGTATATTTCACACCTGTATCCGCAAAGCCCACACTGTTTTCGAAACCTAATTCAAACCCTGCTTTATATCCAAGTGAACTCGCTGTTGTTTTACTTTTATCAAGACTATCACTCCATGCCTCTGTCAATACTGTACCATCAGTTGTTGTAATGGTTTCAATAGGAGTAATCGTTACACCTTCAATTTCAGCTTGAATATCAGGAAAAGCTGCCACTAACGGATGTTGTGCAACTGGTGCAATTGCTTTATCAACTAGTGACATAACTTCCTGAAAATCACTATATGGATCTTCGTCCGTACTTCTGCTGTAAGGTGATGTGACATATTTTATTGCCCCTTCACCGTATTCATCAACATCCTCATCTTCCCATTTGACTAATCCATCAAGAAG
The DNA here is from genome assembly GCF_001742425.1 of Bacillus solimangrovi. Taxonomy (GTDB): domain Bacteria; phylum Bacillota; class Bacilli; order Bacillales; family Bacillaceae_N; genus Bacillus_AV; species Bacillus_AV solimangrovi. Next base: position 291 of record NZ_MJEH01000028.1, on the reverse strand, counting down.
TAAAGTATACCCTTCTATTTCCCACGTATTAGGAATATTGTCACCATCGAAATCTACTCCACTAGGAGATGAACTGTTCACAGCTACCAAATCGGAAAGTTCTGTAATTGATCCGATTAATCCTGATTTAGATACTCTCTTAGTTAATGTGTTTGTTTCTTCTTGATTTTCTGTTACTTCTACTTCTTCTGTTGGCTCTGTTACTTCATCTTCAGCTTGTTCTTCTGTTGGTTCTGTTACTTCACCTTCAGCTTGTTCTTCCGTTGGTTCTGTTACTTCACCTTCAGCTTG